>CAYWPW010000056.1:0-1214 GCA_964460095.1 uncultured Candidatus Cloacimonadota bacterium | reverse complement strand
TCATCAATGGAATAAATTTCTACATCAGGTGTGAATTGATAAAGAATCTCCATCACTCTGGCAGACATATCAGCATAAAGAGCGTAATTGGAAGAAAACAGTTTTATATCATATTTCTTAAGAAGATGCTTGATTTTGAAACCGGGAGTTCCACGAGGAATGTTCAGTTTTTTAAGTTCATCTGATAAGGCTACGATGCAACCATCATTATTGGAAAGAACTCCAACAGGTTTGTTTCTTAATGAAGGTTGGAAAACACGTTCACAAGAAACATAAAAATTGTTGCAATCTATCAAAGCAAAAATATCTTTTTTTTTCATCTATTTCATCTTATGAATGGCATAGGTAACCACACCCCATACATGAAAATCCATATCTTCTGTGATTTCAATAGCTGGAAATTGAGGATTTTCCGGCAAAAGAGACCAGAGGTTATTTTCTATTTTTAAACGTTTTACGGTTAATTCTCCATCCAGAACAGCAATTATTATTTTATTATTTGATGGTTCCAAAGCTCGATCCACAATCAGAATATCATCAGGATGGATTCCAGCATTGATCATGGAAACACCATCCACCCGAACAAAAAAAGTGGCTGCCGGATGATGAATAAGAAATTCATTTAAGTCCAGACTTCCTTCGATATAATCCTGAGCAGGTGATGGAAAGCCGGCAGAAATATTGGTTCCAATTAAGATACGTTTCATTTTGGTTCTCTTTTCAAATCGGAAAATCTCTTTTATGGAGCTATCGGTTTTCGTTTTATGAGTTTTCATTTTTCTCTCATTTTGTTAATTTTAGGTTGTTTCAACCGTCTCGGTTGAAACACAAAGATACTCATCCACACCGTCTCGGTGTTGCATAATATTCCGACCAGGATGATCGTCTCCAACCTGTCCTTCAATCGGGATGATTGAAGGAACGTTGAAATCTGATTGAATGAAAAATATCTGCAAAAATACGTCAAGAATAACAAAAGGTTTTTAGTCATTCAAAAAAAATAAGGCACAACCGAAGCTGTGCCTTATCTATTATTTTGCGGCTATTTCATTAAGAAATTATCCTGCGAAATAGCAAGCTTATTTCAACGAGAAAAGTTGCCCCTTTCATCAAGAAATGAAAAGTTGCCCCGAATTTCTTCAGGGCTAAATTTCCTTACTTCATCAGGATCATTTTCTTGATTGAAGTATATTTACCTGCATCCATTTTGTAGA
>CAYWPW010000055.1:0-9373 GCA_964460095.1 uncultured Candidatus Cloacimonadota bacterium | reverse complement strand
GAAAGACATTCCATTTCTTTTATTAAATACCTTTTGTCGTCCTGAGGAATTCTAATCTTTCAAACCACGAAGGAACTCATTACAGAGAGATTCTTCGTAAGTCTGCCTTTGTAAGTCTTCCTCAGAAAGACATTCCTGATTATTTTCTTTATAGTTCATCATACAAATAGTTTCCCACCAAAAATCAGAACTAAAATCAATCTCACAATAACTGCTGCTATAAACATAACAGTCAAAGTTCGGATGACACCCTGTCTTTCCATGGAATTTGCAATCAAACCTGGAATGATATAGCCAATAACACCTACAGGATAATTCGATGGAAAGCCCGTAAAAATCCCGTATGTTCTAGCTATCCATCCAAATATGAAACCGAGAAGAACTGTTATCACCATTCTTCTTCTGCCATATATAAACATAAATTTACCAAGAAATTTAACTATCAAATATACCAGAAAACTGATGATAAGCGTGGCTATGATTGTCCATGGATGATGTAAATATATTGCCACATAACCAGCTACAACAATTCCACCGGCAGCAGTACCAAAAGTTTCCAGGAAAAATAAACTTATCAAAACTCCAAGTCCAATTGCTACTTCAACCATTTATAAATTCCTTTCTCTAAAATAGTCAACTATAATTCCACCATTCCCACCAATATTGCCAATTCCAAATAATAGAATATCTTTAGCGGAAATTTTGGAAACTTCTTCTAAAAGTGCATCTCCTTTAGTCCAACCCAAATCTGTGATCTTAACAGGAAGCGAACGTTTACGAGCATAAGATTTTATCGTATTTGTCTGTTGACCGATCAAGAATAATTCATCGTGCTTTATCTCTGAAATCATTTTTACAAGCTGCTTTGAGCGAAACATTCTATCAACGCGAGTATTCAAAACGATGGCAATGGATTCTATAAGAGGATGAAGTTTTTTCACATAATTTATCAGGAACTTAGTTGAATCCGGATCATTTGCTGCAAAAGAGTGTGCAAAATAAATATCTTTATTGTTATATTCTGTTTGGAAGATTTCCGTTGCACCAATATCAGGTTTTGCTTTATACATATTATCTAATGCCGGTTTTCTTTCCACGCCGCATACTTTACACACTTTCAAAGCCAGAGCCACATTTTCTTTATGCTCAATAAAGGAAAATCTTTTTATTTCGTTATCTGTAATATCTTGAGAATCTACAAATTCAAGTTCGGAATTATTCTTTTCTGCTTCTTTTGCTATCAAGGGGAACATCTCTTTCTCACTTGTATAAACAACTCTATTTTTGGGAATCGTATTACACAAAGAGAGAGTCACATTTCTAATGCCAGGTCCCATCAAATCAAGATGGTCCAGGCGTGAATTTGTTATCACTCCAATATCAGATTTCACCATTTGATGCTCATTTACCCACTGGTATTCCGGTGTTACAGCCATACATTCCAGAACTAAAATATCAATTTTTCTTTTTGCAGCATATTTGATGATTTTCAATTGTTCTTTGATATTTGCACCAAAATAACGAATAATAGGTATTTCCGAACCATCTTCAAAAATAAGTCTGGGAGCAGAACCGGTGGTTTTTGCCAGAACCTTTTTTCCTCCAGCTCGCAAACCGGCTGCTATAAGCCTGGTTACACTCGATTTTCCACGCGTTCCATTAATATGAATAATTATTGGAATCTGCCTACGAAAGATGTGATGCTGTCTATATTCAAATATGCTGTAAATCAAAAATAACACTACCCCAATTATTAGAGCTGACATCTGAAAATAACTTCCCAAAAACCTATTTTAAAAGTAACATTTTCTTAACTGCTGTCTTATCGCCTGCTGATAATTTGTAGAAATAAATCCCTGAAGTAACAGGATTATTATTATCATCTGTTCCGTTCCAAACTATTGAGTTTATGGGTGTATGGGTGGATGAGTTTATGAGGAAAGTTTTCACTTTCTGACCTTTGATATTATAGATAGAAAGCTCTACGTTCTCAGCGTCCTCTGCGGTTAAATTAAATGAGATAGTTGTCTCAGGGTTGAACGGATTTGGATAATTTTGCATAAGCTCAAAATCAGAGAGTTGTATGATCTCATTATCGTTTGATAAATATTCATCCGGAGGAGTGGTTGTAAATTTGATTGCCAGGTTATTTTCAAGCTCCGTGGCACTGGCAGGATAAATTTTGGCAAAAGTATATAAAACACCATCCGATTGTGTTAAATTCTCAATTCCAACCGTAGCAAAATTACCATTTGAATCAGGATTATTTATAGTATGATAGTTAAACTGAATTTCACCATTACCGTCTGCTGTTGAATGAAATTCCGGATCAAAAAGCACAATCTGAAATTTTTCCACTGATACATCATCTTCATTGTTAACACACTCATTCCATTCGATTATGAAAATATTTTCTGTTGGCTCAAATAAATAGCAAATCCTCATATCATAATGATAAATTGTATCATTAACAGTATATGTTTCTCCGATAAGATCATCCCAATAAGGTGCAACCATTCCGTAAGGACCTAAAGCAGCGGGAATGTTCCAATTCGTGAAATTAGTCATCCAAGTGGTCTCAAAAGAGATCCAACCGTTTGAACAAACAGTTATGCTATCAAAAATTACATCATAATATTTGAAATCAAACGGCAGTGTAACTGTTTCGGATGCATCATCACTCATTTCAATTACCTGTCCGCTCCCTCCCAAATCGGGATCTATCTCATACCACTGATAAGTAGGACACTCATCATAATCCGTGTCAAAACTGTCATAGGCAAAATAACCGAAATTATCCGGACCTGTGGGAGCTGTGTTATCAACTACTCCAATTTCAATATTAAAATATGAAATTGCGTCGATTCCATTTTCATCTTCAAAGTTTAATTCAAAACCGATATTGCTGCCAACGAAACAATCCGGATAAACATAAATCTCGAAAGTTCCAGTTCCGGTTTCACCTGAATTAATAGTTCCAAAACTTACTGGACCCGAATTAATTTGAAGAGCAGTACTATAAGCGGTCAGAGATGCTTCCAAATTGGTTGCATTCACAGAACTGCTATTCAAAACTGAAATTATAATATCTGCAGTTTCACCAGGTTCCAGAATCCCGTTGGCATCATCTATTGTAACATCCAGAACTTCAAGAATTAGACCGTTTGCTACAAGCTCAAATTTTGCAGTTGCTCCGGTTGAGATATTCAGATCAAAGTGCATAACTTCATTGTCAGGACAGTCAGGTAAAATTTCAAATTCATAATTCTGGGTGGAAGTTGCATTTGGTTCGATGTTTCCGAAATTGGCAGTACTGCTGATAATATTTACATACTGATTATCAGAAGTCAATTCAGCTGTTACAGAATTCGCAGTTTGAGAACCGAAATTCTTCAGAGTTAAAGAAAGTTGAATGATTTCACCAGGAGCTACCATCGAACTTGTCTCATAATCAAATAATCCCACATCGATATTTTCAGCAACCACATTCACAGTTTCGATAATTGGATGATAATTTGCTTTTGTAAGAGTGACTTGAATTTCTCCTTCAGTTTGAGAATTCAGGTTTAATAAAGCATATCCGTTTTCAATGAATTTTACTTCAAAAAATTCTTCTTCTTTGATGGCAGTGGCAATTCCACCCTCAAATTCCGGAAGATAAATTTCGAGATAATTTGTACCGATACTGATTTCCTCCGGTAAATCATAGTTTATTACTTCAGGAACAGTCGTCCACATAGTTAAAGATGGATCTCCCAGAATATTATAGACATAAAAATAGAATTCTACATCATCTCCAGGATCTTGATTCAAAGGAAAATTATTAAATAATTCCAATTTACCTCTGAGAACAGCAGTGCCAAAAGTGAAGATATCCTCATCGAGTAGACCTGTGAAAAAGCCTGCAAAAATTGCATTATTATATTTTGTGCTGGTATGAAGGTCAGAAGGTCCTACAAAAGCAACTGCGCCTTTGGGCTGATTGGGCCAACCTACTCGAAGCCAGTTCTCACCAAAACATGGATCCACACTATTAGCAAAATCACCGGTATTACAAACAATGGAAGTGATAACCGGTAAGAGCGGACCATTACTTAAATCATCTATATTCGGGTTTTTGAAATGAGGATAATGCCAGCCATGAGCATCTCCCCAACCTCGATAAGTTACAAAACCCACACCATCATTGATATCTGCGATAATTTCCAATTGAGCATAATGATTAGGGGGATAATAGATTTCTTCAATATCCGTATAACCGTAATCCAGCATTTTATCTCTTAACCATTTTGTAACCTTAACCGGAGTTTCGGGAATTGGTGGTGAGCTTGAATAATTCCCGGCAAGTAAAAGAGCACTTTTAAACCAGCTCGGATCATCCATATAAGGAGTTTTTTCATATGTCAGTATCTTATTTACAATTGTCATCAATTCAACAGGAGAATCTACAGATAAGCGTCCAATAAGCATCTCCGGGAAATAATCATCTCCTTCCAAAAGCGTATAAGGAAGGTCTGTTACATTATTTGCTGCACTTATATAAAATGAAGGAATTATGTAAGGCGAGTCCACATCTCCCACGAGCAAAACGTAATCAGGTGGATTTTCCCAGGTGTAGTATGCATTTAAGATATAATTTTTTATCTCTATACTGGTAGAGCCTGGGTCGAAAAATACAACTTCTGTGGAAATCCCTTTGGCATTTTTCCATTGCACCAAATCAGTTAAATAATCATTCAAATTAGAAGGAGTAATAATCAGCATATTGGATGGAACGATCTGTGAATCTCGGAGATATGAGGAATCAAAATTCTCAACCATCTTACGATAAAGAGGAAGAAAAGCAGATGAAATTTCATTTGAAGGTGTTACTTCAAATTTGGGTTTAATTGTAAAATGTATTTTCTTAAGAACAGAAGTTTTTGTGTCTTCAGATTCGGTAATTATAAAATTGATCTGATGAGCATATAATTCCCGCATCACGAAACTTCTGACAATTTCGATTTTAGATTTGCCATCGATTATTTCATTCCTGATGAGATCTCCATCATTGGAAAATACTGCCATTTCACAAAATGTTGCTTCAATTTCTACACTTTGTGATGGTAAAGCAAATATCTTTGAAATACTTTCCTGATTTAATTTAATATCATCATTTTCGAATTCAACAAGAATCTCTTTTCCTCTATTTTCATAAGATAAATTTGCTAAAATCATAGACGTTGATATTAGCAAAATCAATGATAAAGTGATAATTTTTTTCATAATTTTCTCCACTATATTTTTTTATTTTTTTAGAAATATTTTTTAACTCACCCTCGATCCCTCTCTTTATCACAAGAGAGACAGCAGGATGAGTTTAAGAGAAAACCCAGCTTTACAATTTCTTTTTCTAAACTATTTTAATAGCATCATTTTGCGAATTTTGCTGTAATCTTCTGTTTTGAATTTATAAAAATAAATACCGCTTGCCACAGGTTTGTTTCGCTCATCCGTACCATTCCAGATTACTGAATGATAACCTGCTGGAAGTGATTCATCTATTAAAGTCTTAACTTTCTGTCCTTTCAAATTAAAGACAATAATCTCCGTGTTTCCGGTAAAAGCCAGATTTCGTTCTGCGCTCTCTGTGGTTGAAAATGTTATTGTTGTACTAGGATTAAACGGATTAGGATAATTTCCAAATAATTTCGGAGCAATTGGAATTTCATAAGAAGCAATTCCTTCTGAAGATACAACTTTGATGCCATCGATTTTCCAACCCGGATCATTCAAAGTTTCATCGCTTACAAACCTGAATCTCAAATAAACTTGATTATCAACATAATCTGCAAGCGAAATAACAACTCGATGCCAGTAATCGGTAATACCGGAAAATGCAGCGAGTTCGTCCCAAACAATTCCATCAATCGAGGCTTCAATCGAACAGATATCATTATCATGTTCTGTGTAATATTTATGCCAGAAATTCAGAACAACATCATCTGCTGCTCCATTCAAATTAACAGGATTTACAAGAGAAATATTATCATCCAGATCATGAGAATAGAATAAACCGGAATGATTTGATAGAGAATTCGCACCATTAAAAGCATCGGAACTTAATGACCAATCTCCAAAAATTTGCCATTGAGCAAATCCTGTTTCCCAATTATCATGAAATAAAACCACCTCAGGTAAAAGATTTGCAACAAAGTCATAAATTCCGGGTACAAAATCTATAATTCCCACAAACGGCACACATCCATCTGAAATAATTAAAACCTGGTGTTCACCTTCAAAGGTGGTAAAACCAAATGCTCCATTTGTGGTTTGGATGGTATCGTTTTCCACATCGAATATTACAATCTCTGCTGGTATGGGAACACTGTTGCAATAAACATTTCCGGTAACAATAACTTCCTCCAGGGGAGTCATCTGGATATTCCGATTTGTCCAGCTTGAATTATTTATGGTAACATTATTTAAAATTTCTTCTTCATATCCTTTTTTTATGACTTTCAGATTATAAGTTCCGGGTATTAAAACTCGCCAGTATCTTCCAAAAAGTTCATCAGACATACGAGGAGCAAAATAGGAAGCTGAAAGTTCTTCTACGATGATTTCTGCTTTTAAAGGTTCTCCGGTATTGGCATCGGTAATGTGACCGGTTAACATAGCAGCATCCGTTTCATAACCAAGCACCCTGTTCATCATCCAATAAGCACCAATACTGCATCTCTCACAAGTATCTTCAACTATGGGAGCAGGAGGTTGCAAATTTAATGTGCCACACTCAATAAGAAGCTGAGTTGTACTGTGAGCCTGATAAAACCAATCGTGAGCACTTCCTTTTCTTCCCAGAGATGCAGATGGCTCGTAATATCCGGTTCCAGTTTCATTTTCTATAAGTCCGGCAACCGTTTCACCGACCATTTGATTCACTGCAATATCTTCTGAATATTTCTCTCCTTCCCACATAAAAGAGTAATAGACCTTTTCTGAATAAAGTCCACTTCGAGAAGAATGCCAATTTATCGAATAAATAAAATGCTGTTCTTCAGCTAAATCTAGAATGGATCGAGTTCCACCTTCGGAAAAAGGATCGGGACCTCGATAATAATCCCACAATTCTTCTCCTCCGGGAGTCCAGAGAGTATCACCATGAACCCAGTTAAAAGAATAGTTGCGGTTTATGTCCACGCCATCTCTATCATACCCGGGACCAGGGTCATAATCGATACCCTCGATAAATGTCCCGTTTTCATTACAATCCCGTTTATTTTTCCGATAAGCAGTATCCCAGTCATCCATCACAACTTGCAGACCTTCGGGATTTATAGATGGAATGAACCAGATTTCAAGTTGGGATAACCAGATGCAGTAAGGTTCATAAAAACGGTTCTCTAAAATTTCGTTAATCATATACATGGTGATTTCCACACCCAGAACTTCTTCTGCATGACATTGCCCAACATACAAAACTGCTGGTTCATCTTCATCAACAGCAGCGCTATCAGAGAGCTTAATTGCCCAGATAGGCAGCGGTTCCTGGTAGGGAGCACCGTTTGTAACTCCTATGGAATCTACAAAAACCAGGTTGGGAAATTGAATCTGAAGCGAATCGATTTCCTCTTTTATCTCATCGTATGTATGATAACAAGGATCCAAACTGACCTGAGCACCCAAACTTATCGTAAATAAAATCAGATAAAGAATTATTGTTTTTTTTATCATTTCATTAAAACCATTTTTTTTGTTTTAGATTGAAAATCCTTTATTTCCAACTGATACAGATAAATTCCACTGGATACACTATTTCCTTGTTCATCCTTCCCCTTCCAAACTACATGATTCGGATTTTGGATTTCGGATTGTGGAAGCTCAAATGTTTTTACTTTTTGTCCTTTGATGTTGTAAATAGCAAGAGATGCTTTTTCTGTTCCATTTGGCAAAGTAAAATGGATTGTTGTTTCAGGATTAAAAGGATTCGGATAATTCTGTTTTAGAACAAAGTGCTGTTGAGGACAAACATCATCAGCGCTACCCGATGATTCAAAAAGCTTTTGTGCATAAATATTGTAAATATCGGTTTTACCACTGGAACGCATATCCCGCCAGATAACATAGACTTCTTCATCATCAGTAACAGCCTGTGGTGTATCCTGGTTTTTAATGGCATCACAAATTATTTCACCATCAATGCTCCATTGCAGTTCACCATCAGCATTTATGAGCTGTGTATAAATATCTGATTGAACCAGCACAATGTAATCTTGCCAGAAAACCAGAAGGCTATCTCCTATCGAAATTAAGAATGGAGTGGTTTGATCACTATCTTTCGCAGCTACTTCGATTCCATCTGTTTGCCAGAGTTCGTCTCCATTTTCATCATATTTTTGAAGATAAACATCATAATATAAACCTGAACGGAAATCATCCCAAACCGTATAAATCCCATCATTATATACGGAATTTGTTGGTATCTGGTCATTTTCAAGACCTACAAGTTGTTTGCCATTTTCTTCCCAGAGAATGTTTCCATCATAGGTAATGATTTGCCCGTAGATATCCTTGGATGATAATGAATCTCCCCGCAGATCTTCCCAAACAACAAAGATTCCTTGCGGAACAAGAATACCACGCGGGTTAGACTGTTTGTTGATTGCTGTGCAAACCGCAAGTCCATCATCACTCCAACCCGGGGCTGTGTTGCCATCTTCATCTACCAGCTTTATATAAATATCGATATTTGAGGAAGGACCTCCCTGCCAGATATAGAAGTTCTCAACAATATCTTTTAATTTATCATTCCCGGTAGGAGCAGCAATCAGCTTTCCTTCTGTACCCCACTGTAATGTACCATTATAAATTTTCTGTCCGTAAATAGCAAATTCCCAATTCCTGAAATTAGACCAGCCAACATAAAAATTATTATCTTTTACTGATATTTGTGGTAATTCCTGTTGAGCACTTAAATATTCACCAACAGGTAATCCGTTTTCATCCCAGAGAGAATTGCCATTTATTTCAACAGCTTGAGCATAAACCTGTTTGAAACCTCCTTCTCGAACTTCCACCCAGACTGCAGCAATGCAATTTGAACCAGGAAAAAGAGCTGCATCAAGTTCTTGCTGGTCATAACCTGTCATTGCTGTAAAAGTAATACCATTTTCGTCCAGATTAATTGTTCCGTTACTATTAAGAACCTGATAATAGATTCGATTCCCTGCAATTCCAAAACGGGTATCCTCCCAGATCATTACAGGTTGATTATTATTTGCCAGGAACTGATAATTATTGGCATCGCCACAAAGTCCGTAATAAATTATTTCACCGTTTTCAGCTAATTGAATTTGACCATCATCATTCAATATTTGGAGGTAAATACCTG
>CAYWPW010000054.1:0-9570 GCA_964460095.1 uncultured Candidatus Cloacimonadota bacterium | reverse complement strand
CTGTAGTTTTGCACTAATTTGATTTTTACAACGTTTTTATAATCTTTTTCAAATTCTAAAATATTTCGTATATCAGCTCCACGCCAGCTATAAATTGCCTGATCATCGTCTCCTACCACACAAAGATTTCGATGATTTTTAGCGATTAAATTCACGATTTTAAATTGAGCATAATTTGTATCCTGGTATTCATCTATCATCACATATTGAAACATTTTTTCATATTTGATGCGAATGGATTCATTATCATGAAGCAAAATGGCAGTGTACATCAGAAGATCATCGAAATCCAACGCATTATTTTCCAGCAAAAATTTCTGATATGCTTCATAAATCTTTATCACTTTTTCGCTGTAATAATTTCTTTCATTAAACTCAAAAAAATCTTTTGGTTGGATGAGAGAGTTTTTCTGACGACTGATGATATTCCTGACTCTCGCTATTGGAAAATATTTCGGGTCAATATCCAGTTTCTTATATAATTTTTTAAAAATGACTTTTTGGTCGTTTTCATCATAAATAGAGAAATCGGAAGTAAAGGGAAGAGTTGCCTGTTCATATCGGAGAATTCTCATGCAAACAGAATGGAAAGTTCCAATCCAAAGAGAATGAGTAGAGAGCTTAAAAGTGTTTTCCAACCTGTCTTTTAATTCACGAGCAGCTTTGTTTGTGAAAGTTACAACCAGAATATTCCAGGGATTGATCTTCTTGTGATTTATAAGATAAGCGGTTCGATAAATTACAGAACGGGTCTTGCCGCTACCAGCTCCAGCCAGAACCAGCACTGGTCCTTCAGTGGTTGTAACAACTTTTTGCTGGGCAGAATTTAAATTATCTAATAGATTCATAGAGACCTAAACTTACCAAATTTTAGAAATTTGGTAAGTTTTCATTATTTTTATTCAACATAGAGAATATGGGGAGCGGGGCTTTGGGAACGAGGATATGATTCTCCCCCCTAAATACTGTCCATTATACACATCTTTTTTAATTATCAATAACCTACTCGTTTACGGGTAGGACAAGATGATCCAAAAAATATCACTAAGCCGTTTACGGCTTTACATTTAAATAAAAAGTTGGCTGACATTTTCAGGAAGGACGTAAACGTCCTAAACAGCTTTTTTATATTCCTTTCAACCTATGCGTAAACGCATAGGTTATTGATATTCAGTAAATTACAGACTTATGTATAATGAACAGCCCCCTAAATAGTGGAGTTAGAGGGGGTAGAGAATATTTGTTAATGGAGATCAAATTGCACTTATTACCAAAATTTCGGGTCAGAACGATATCCTTCCAACTTTTTAGAATCGATTATTCTGAAGGCTGACATTTTGTAGAAGTAGTAAATATTTTCTCCAATAATAATATCTTCATCTTCATAAGAATTTATTGTATTATCGTCTATTTCTTGAATAAACTCATAAAAACCATGATATGACATGGAGCGATAAATGAAATATCCATCATCATTTGCATGACCCGGAGTATCCCAGGTAATTGTAACTTTATCATCTTCCGGATAGGAAACCTGGATACCTAAAACTTTACTTGGATAATTATCAGTATCCAGCGGATTGCTTCGATCTAAAGAGCAGGATAAAGTTAGTAAAAATATTATCAGAAATATGAATATTTTTCTCATCTCAGAACCTCATTGATAAACCGATGGGAGAAATTGAAATGCTTGTATACTGATTCTCAAAAATGATTTTTTCCCAGAGAGCATCATTATATTTTTCAGTAACAACAATCGTGTCATAAATATTATAAGCCCAAACGATTATACCCAAACCCAGAAAAACCTGCGACATATTATATGGACTTTTTGCATCAGAATAGTATTTTTCAATATCCCCAATATAAGTAGCTTTTTCATATTTATCATAAATATCCATTGCCTGATCATAATATAAATAGCTCGTTCCTAATAAAACAATTTCCAAACCTAATAAAATCTGACCTTTCCAATAATGTTTGGCAGAGAAATGCCCCCAACCCGGAACAATTACGGATTTGATTACATTTTTTATTGGTTTTTGTTTTTGAGTTTCATAGATTTGCAGCAGGTTATTCCTTTTTTGAAGGTCTTCCCTTGCTGATAAAAACTTTTCATAAGTATCCCAGCCGTATTTGTTTGGATCAGAGAATTTCTTGATATCGAACTCTTCAGCACTCAAAGATTTTATGAAAATTATTAATATAAGAAGGATGATTTTTTTCATTTGATAGCCATAAAATTATAATAATTCCTCAGAGATTTTATTTAAAGCGACAAAACTTCTGTCCTCCAAATTTACTCTCCAGATAAAATAGTAATTTTCTTCAGAAGTCAGAATATCATACCTAACTTCGAATTTATATTTCCCAACTGAATACATTGCGTTCCAGCCGGAAGTTTTTACGTCATCACCGAAAAGCAAAATTAGATCAGCAGTTAAGGCATTTACTTTTTGAGGGATAATACCATTTTTATAATTTAGTATGATAGATTTGGCAAAAGTTTTGGGGTCTTTTTCCGCTTCTATAAGATTTCCCATGAGGAAAATTTTACTTTTCACTTCAGGAGTTTGATACTGAGAATATGATTGTTTATAGTGTTTTAAAGCTTGCTTGTAATCATCTTTATTTTCAAAGTTAAGAGCAATATTCTTTAATTCAAGAGATTTTTGCTGCTTAATTTTTAAATCGAGGGCACTTGCAATAGCATCGTTTGCTTTTGGATAATTCGGTATGAAAATGAAAGCTTTTCCATAAATTGAAATTGCTTCATCAATTTTGTTTTCTTCGATCAAGTTATTTCCTGTATTAATAAATGAATCACAGATATTATTAAGTTGGTCTTGAACATAGGTCTCTTTTTCCGGATTATAAAAAATGGTTTTTCGAAAGTATTCTCTTGTCTCATCAAATCGTTTTTGTGTAAAAGCTTCGTTTGCCATTAAAAGATATATTTCACTGATTTCAATATTGATTCTATCTTGGAAAGATGTAGGATAATTTGTCATTCCAAAAAGCAGATCAATCGCAATTTCATATTTTCCAGTATCCTTGTAGGTCAAAGAATTATCGATATATTCCGGCATTAAATTATTGATCACCAATTGAGATTTGATGGAAAACTCATTTTCCGGATAATTGTTCCAAAGCAGCTTATAATCATCAAAGATATGTTTTTCATTCTCTAGGTCGAAATTAATTTTAATTCTTTTATAAAGGATTTCAGGTATCAATTCAGAAGTTGTAAGATGCGTAATGATATAATTATAAATGATTAAAGTGGAATCTATATTATTATTTTCAAAAGCGATTTTCGCCATCTCGAAACAACAATTATCCATTAATTCGTCGGCTTGAGAAGAATTTGCCAGGTAAAAAAGTCTCTTAGTCAGAATCCAATTTTCCTTGGCAAAAGCTTGCAAACCCAATTTGTAATAGCAGTCCGAGCGTTCAATTTCTGCTTTTGTTGCCAGAGCACTCCGGGGAGATTTCTTAAGAAAAATATCGTAATTTTCAATAGCAACAGGGTAATTACTTTTTGTATAAAAACTGTGTGCAAGGTGATATTTCTTGTTTAAAAAACATCCTGAAATCAAGATGATGAATATCAAAATAAGTGATTTAGAGAGTAATTTCATTTTCTTCATTTGCTATTTCAAACCTTTCATCTGATCTTAATTTTTCGAGCTTCTCAGATAATCCGTGGTTAAGAATTATTCGAGCATCAGTTTTGTCGGGAATTTCAAGGATTTCATCTGGTTCAGGATGAAGTGCATCAATTATTAATAAATCTGTATTGGGATAATATTTCTCAACGGATTTTGTGCACCACAAATCTGAAGAATAAAGCACCTGTTTTGCATTGTATCTTATTAGAAATGAATACGATATCAACTGGTTAGAAAAATTATTTTGTCTAACAAAATCTTTATAACCAAGCATATGGTTGGATGGAATAGCTCGGATTTCCAGAATATCTTTTGTAATCTCTGAAGTTAAAGCAAAATTGATTTTAAATGTACATTTTTTTGGAAAAGTATAGAGATAATTCAACATCTTTACGAAAAAGTCAATATCTTCCGGAAGATAAATATTTAAAGTTTTCGTCCTGTTTTGAAGATGGAGCAATTGCAGAACCATGAATATTCCGGATACATGATCCGGATGATGATGACTGATAACGATTGCGTCTAAAGCTGCCTTGTCCAATCCATTTTTCAGTAGCTGTTGAGATGTTCCTTCACCACAGTCTAAAATTATATTTTTATCGGAAAAATTTATCCAGACACAGGCATGATTTTTTCCCAGAGTTGGAATCCCTGGACCTGAACCTAAAATTTTGATTTTCAAGATTATTCCTCTTTTGCAGATTTAAGTTGATTTTCCGGTATTACAATCGGAATTTTATCGAGTTTCTTTCCGAAAAACAAAAAGAAGATTGCAAAGATAACAGTTGAAATTATCAGAAGTTTATCTGATTCCATCTTAAGAACAATGATTGTAACCAAAACAATGATGATATTTATTAGATAGACTATTATTGCAGTAACTTTATCTGAGCCAATTGCAGTTCCGATTCGATGAGTGGAGTGATCTTTTCCTCCCTGACTTACACGCCGACCATCTCTCTTACGAGTGAAACTGACAAGAGAAATATCAAAAATAGCATAACTCAAAAGTAAAATTGGAAGCAGATAATAAAGGTTATTATTCATGTTTTTTGTTGCTAAACGACCAGCGAGGATTCCCATTGTAGATAGAAAATAGCCGAAAAACATACTTCCACTATCACCCAGAAAAATCTTGGCAGGATTAAAATTATGAGGTAAAAAACCAAAAACCGAACCGGCAAAAGTTAGAGATAGTAAACAAATATACTCAGATTCAGAAGGAAAAAACTTGTTCTTACTGATAAAACTAAAACAGTAAAACCCGATAGCCAGAATGCCGGACATTCCAGTAATAATACCATCCATATTATCCAGAAAATTTAATGCATTCATCAAACCAATCATCCAGAAAAATAGAATTGGTAGAGTAATGTAGAATGGTCCAAACAAATTAATTAAATTATTGAAATAGATAAAAACCAGACAGGAGAACAATTGACCGCCCAATTTAACCAGCGGGTGCATTCCAAATTTATCATCTATTATTCCCACTAAAAGAATAATAAATGCACCCAGAAGATAGCCGAATAATGCATTATCGAGTGGGTGTTTGGTTGTAAAAACAACAAAAACAGTGAAAACAAAAAAACCAATAAATACAGCAATTCCTCCCAGAAGAGGAGTTGCTTTTTTGTGAAGTTTTCTCGCTTCCGGATTATCCATGAAATTGGTTTTATGAGCAAATCTGATTATGAAAGGCGTTATCGTGTATACCGACAAAAACGCCAGAATAAAAACCGTGAAGTACACATAGATTATACTCATAAATTCCTCATCAATCTCCTGATTCCATTGAATTTTCCAAACTCTTTTTTAAAAAAGAAGATTATTTTGTCAACCATTAATCCCTGATAAGATACTGCTCTAAGCAAAGCCCGTAAAGAATGCAGAAAACTGTTTGACAAAGATGACTTGCAAGAAAATATCAAACTTGAGGTAAGTATGAAGATTTTTAAGAATCGTAAGGCAGCACACAATTATTATTTCTTTCAGGAATTGGAAGCAGGAATTATTTTGAAGGGAACAGAAATTAAGTCTATCCGGGCGGGGAAACTTAATTTTAAAGATAGTTTTGCTAAAATTGAAAATAATGAAATCTGGCTTCATAATTTGCATATAAGTGTTTATGAAAAAGGAAATATATTCAATCATGACCCGGAAAGAAAGAGAAAACTACTTTTGAATAGAAGAGAAATAAAGAAACTAAAATATCAGGTTGAAGAAAGAGGAATGACATTAATTCCTAAAGATTTTTATATCAATGATGTGGGACTTGCAAAAATGACTTTAGCTCTTGCCCGGGGTAAGAAACTCTATGATAAGAGAGATACCCTTCGTAAAAAAGATGAAATGCTTGAAATAAAACGAAGAACAGCAGATCATTTGAACTGAAAAACTTTTTGCTTTCTTCAGGTTCCCATAGTAGAATTTCTATTCTTGGATAAAAGAATTACAATAGATTGAATTCAGTTTTAACTGTCCGCTATAAGACACTATTTGTTCGTATTCGAACAATATTAAACTTTCTAAAAAACAACATATTTTATATCTGTTTGTTTTGCAATGCATTATATCATTGGAATGCTATTTGCTTTTATTTCTTCTGATTGTTTATCCTGGAAGATGTAGATATTTCAAGATAAATTTTTTAAGATATTGTGAAAAAGAAGTTTATTTATGGCGGTAAATAAACTTTTTAACGAGGTTGAATTAAATTATTTTCTCAAGATCCACAAACGTCCGTATGGATGTACGATTTGCGTAATAATTTTTTTCAACCTCTCCTGAAAAATCTCGTTAATGAATTCTGCAAAAAGAAGTGTTTTTGTCATCCTGAGGAATTCTTTCAATTTTTCATACGAAGGATCTCAGCTTATAATGAGATTCTTCGTCGAATGCCTATGTAAGTTCATCCTCAGAAAGACATCCATTTCCAATTTTGCAAAATCCTAAATTTCTCATTAAGCTTTGGAGGTAACCAATGAAAAAAAGCATTCTGCTATTAGTTTTACTTTCGTTTATATTAGGTTGTGCTACTACAAATCTCAACGTTTTCCAAAAAAAATCAAAATTGAATATCCAACATTATTGCAGTTCACCATTCGAGGTTGATCTTGTTGGTGAGAATGGAATTCATAAAGCTCAACTAAATTTTGAATTCCAGAACCAAAACAATTATCATTCTTGGTTCATCACAACTAACGGCTTGAATGGGCAATCTTCTGAGCTTAAAACAAAAAGAATTCAGTTTTACGTTGATGATCAAATCTTTGATTTGTATAATCCGTCTTATGGAGAAAAGAGTAAAAAGCAAGTCCAAACAGATCTGAAAAACCATAAGAATACCTATTATTTAAATGAAAAATTTTTCAAAAAGATAGTCTGTTGTGACAAAATTCTTATGCATACAATTACAGAAAACGGAGAGTTTGATACAGTTTTTTCTAAGCAGACTATCGAGGATATTGGGATTTTTTATCAGTTCATAAAAATAAATGTGATTGATAATATTACAGTAGTTATAAGATAGAAAAAGAAAATATTTTATCAGTTAAAAAGGAAAGATTGGGAAACTGGGAACTGGAACTCTCCTCGCCGGTTGCTGGTTTCCCTCATTCCTGAAAAAACGTAAAAGAGGTGGAATGAAGAAAAGGAGGAGGAATGAAAAAAAAAGGAGAGAAAGAAATGAAAAAAATTGTTTTGTTATGTGTATTAACCGTCTTTTTAGGGAGTCTTTTTGCAGATGATTTTATGCAACCGTCAGGACCCGACAAATCGTTAACCAGCCCTCGAGATGCAGAAGGATATTTATACTCGAGTACAAGGGACAGACCAGTTTTTGAATTTGTGGTTTCACCCACAACCATTATTTCATCGTTTTATGATTACATGCCCGGAAGTTATTGCAGTCTTCCATTTAGGATTCAACCGGAAATTTCAACTCCTTATGGATTACCAGCTGGTGGAGCCTATACAGTATTTCACATCTGGGAAACTTCAGGTGCAGAAAGGCGCATTTACTATGCGTATATTGATCCTGATGGAAACGTAACATCAGTTGATCCTATCAGCACAACTAATGTGCGTCAAGGTTATGGTGGGATTGATATTGATCCGATAACTGCTAATCCGATTACTGCCTGGCATGCCAGAGTTGAACCAGATAATTCTTATGATTGTTTGTCTTCTTATGATTTGTTTCATATGATGGGTTCTCCCGGATTATGGATCGATGAATTTATTTCGATTGACAGCCCGGAAGCAGGTGAACCTTTCACTGGTTTTGGTGATGACGAATTTGTCTGGCCGTATGTTTATATCAGTTCGTCTCCTCTTGGAGGTGATTATCGTAGAGTTTATGTGACTGGAAATAATATCACACATTCACACGGTGCCGTATCTAACCCATGTGAAAATGTTCTTATTTCTTATGCTGACTTTAACACCGCAGATATGGATGCACAATCTACCTTAACCTGGACATATCGCACCATTGAACAGATGGATGCCTGGAGTGCTGAAGATCCCGAATGGAAGAGACCTTACAAAGGTTGTGCTGTTAAAGACAATCTAATTGTTTATTTCGGATATGTGCGCAACGATTGGGACACTGCTGGTTATGATCTATCCGACGCATTTGTGCTTGTTAATGAAAATTATGGTGAAGGTCCTTTCGAGTATTATTCTTCAGACTTTATTTTTGACCAATGGAATCCTTTAAACGAAACAGGAACTGAATATCTTTATTCTGATGAAGCAACTCCTATGACACCTTGGGATGTATATCAGAATTTTATTCATTCCAGTCATATGAATATTATTTTAAAGGATAATGATTCAAAGGTTACCTGGACAGGAAACATGGGTGTAACCTTTGATAAACTCGATGGAACCGGACCGGGTTTTTATTATCCAGCCTGGTGCCAGATTTATCCAAAAGAAGTAACTTTTGATTTAGTAACACATGAATTCAGTTTGAAAGACCTTTACATTGAAGGAGCAGATCCGTATGACAATGTACCAATGGTTCCCTGGGATTTAGATGAAGATGGTGTGGTGGATTCATTCGATGAAGATGGTGATCCTGAATGGGTTTGGAATTGGCCCATTTACTGGCCCGATGGTGGAGAAGCTTTTCATGAAAATACATCTAAAACTGCTAATAATAATAACTGGCTTGTCAGTCTCTGGTCAGATGGAACCAAGGCAAAAAGATTCTTTGATGGAGATCCTACATTTGCTGACTGGGAAGGTGTTCCCGAAATAGCAATTGTCATTTCTGCAGATTATGGTGAAACCTGGTCTGAACCAATTTTTCTGAACGCAATCGAAACTCCGGAACTGGCAAACCAGATACCAAAATATGTTTATCCTGGGGATGTGATCGAGATTCTCAGCAATGAACCGGGTGATTATCATGGAAAAGTTCATCTCTTCTACTAGGATGATAATGATTTCGGTTCCTTTGTGCGAGGTACAGGTCCGGATGTTGGTGGAGAACTGATATATGCTGCAATGGATATTGAATTTCCAGGTGCCTGGATAGACCCGGAAGCTTCAATCAACAACGATGAAATTCCAGTCTTTGCCGTTCTTGGAAATAACTATCCGAATCCTTTCAACCCGGAAACAACCATCAACTATGAAATCAAAGAAGCTGGAATTGTGTGTATCGAAGTTTTCAACATTAAAGGTCAGATAGTAAAAACTCTGGTTAATGAATATCTTACAGCAGATAATTACAGCATTGTCTGGAACGGAACAAACGCCAACAACGAAAGTGTTTCCAGCGGTGTTTATTTCTACAAAATGAAATCCGGAACTTACATTTCAGCCAAAAAGATGATCCTGATGAAATAGTGACATATGTCCCCTCGGGTTGGATTATATTATAAAT
>CAYWPW010000053.1:3088-9718 GCA_964460095.1 uncultured Candidatus Cloacimonadota bacterium | reverse complement strand
TGGAAAGATATGCATTCAGCTAAATATAATCGCTAAAACACTTGACCTTCCAAACCGGTATTTGGAATTAGTTTCCCGAAAAAATTGAGGAAATAATGTTAAATATAATTGGTGCTCTTATAGCTTTGGGGATCCTGGTGACTGTTCATGAAGCAGGTCATTTTATAGCTGCCAGATTTTTCGGAGTGGAAATTGAGAAATTTTCCATAGGATTCGGTCCTAAACTACTTTCATTTAAAAGGAATAAAACTGAATATCGAATCTCGCTGATCCCTTTTGGTGGATATCTGAAAATGAAAGGTGAAAATCCTGATGAAGAAATTGATGATACTGAAAATTCATTTCTTACCAAGAAATGGTGGAAACGTGCATTAATCGCTTTTTCCGGACCTTTTGCAAATTTCCTTTTTGCTCTTATTATCTTCATTGCTACATTTACAATTGGCAAAAATTACCAAGATCATTTTCCAATCGTGGGAATATCTTCAATTTCAGATTTTGTGCAAGAGAACGATCAAATCCTGACAGTTAATGATCATGAAATCACATCATGGAGTGAGATAATCAAATTTACAGAATCGGATAAAATCAATATTTATGAAATTGAACGTGAAGAAGAGAAACTAATTCTCGAAAATTCGGATATTGAACCCCAAACCTGGATGTCTGAGATCTTACCTTTTGCTCCTGCAATTATCGGAGAAGTTTATCCCGGATTACCTGCTTATCAGGCTGGCTTGATGGAAAAAGACGAGATTCTATCTGTTGACGGCATTCAGGTAAATAGCTGGTATGAAATGCGGAATCTGGTTAAAGAAAATGTTAAGAAATCCCTAATTTTCGAAATCAAAAGAGGTGGAAATATTTTTGAGAAGAGCATTGCCTTGGAAGAAAATATCCTCTCCAATAACAAAATGATTGGAATTGTACAGTGGATGCCTTTGAAGATGAAGGAAACTTTTAGTTTTTTTGAATCTATCGAACTGGGCACAATAACTACAGTGAATTTTGTTTATCTGAATTATTCCGCGCTTTTCAAGCTTATGGCGCATCCGAGTGAATTCAGAAAAAATCTGGGTGGACCTGTGATGATTTACACGATGTCTCAGCAAACTGCTAAAAAAGGTTTGGATTCAATCTTAACTTTTGTAGCGGCTATCAGCATCTTGTTGATGATTATGAATCTGCTTCCCATTCCAATTTTAGATGGAGGACACATTTTTTTCTGTTTCATCGAAGGAATTTCACAAAAAACTTTATCTCTGAAAACTCAAATGGCTTTCCAACGCATCGGATTCATGATCCTTCTAACATTAATGTTTTTCGCATTCTTCAATGATTTTAACAGGATTTTCAAAAGAAATATCTCCATCCAGGAACAGACCGAGCAAACAGAAGCTGTTAGATAGAAACAAAACGCTTTCGGAGGATTTATTTTTGAATTTAAGTTAGAAGCAACAAGCGGAAATGCTCGAGCTGGAATCATTCGGACTGCTCACGGAAACATTCAAACTCCAATTTTTATGCCTGTGGGAACACGAGCAACTGTCAAAACTTTATCTCCGGCAGAACTTGAAGATATCGGAGCACAAATAATCTTGGGAAATACTTACCATCTTTATCTGCGTCCCGGGCACGACTTAATTCAAAAAGCCAGTGGTCTGCACAAATTCATGAGTTGGAACAAACCAATCTTAACTGATAGCGGTGGTTTCCAGGTTATGAGCTTGAAAGGATTGAGAAAAATCACTCCTCAAGGAGTTCGCTTCCAATCTCATATCGATGGAAGTTACCACATGTTCACACCGGAAAAAGTAATCGAAATTCAAAACGCAATCGGAGCAGATATTATCATGTCTTTCGATGAATGTCCTCCCTATCCTGCCACAAAAAAATATATTGCAGAATCTTTGAAAACAACATTAGATTGGGCAAAACGAGGAAAAGAAGCTCATAAAAATTTAAAACAAACTTTATTTGGAATAGTGCAAGGTGGGATTTATGAGGATCTTCGTGAAGAAAGCGCCAGGAAATTAATGGAAATAGATTTTCCCGGTTATTCCATCGGTGGTCTGGCTGTGGGAGAATCCAAACAAGATCTGCTGAAAATAACCAAATCCCTGAATAATATCCTTCCCAAAAATAAACCCAGATACTTAATGGGAGTCGGCACACCCAAAGATATCCTGGATAATATAGAAAATGGAATCGATATGTTCGATTGCGTGATGCCAACCAGGAATGCCAGGAAAGGAACTGTTTTCACCAGCAATGGTAAACTCATCATCAAATCAGCTCGCTATAAAGAAGATTTCTCGCCAATCGATGAAGAATGTGATTGTTATACCTGCAAGAATTTCAGTCGGGCTTATATTCGTCATTTATTCAGTGTGGAAGAACTTCTAGGGATGCGGCTCGCAACAATACATAGTTTGCACTTTTATATGGAACTTGTAAAATCTGCCAGGAAAGCAATCTTCGATAAAAAGTTCACTGAATTTAAAAAAGCTGTGGAACAGAAATTGCAAAATGAACTTTAGGAAGATAATTCCTATGAAAAAAGTTAATATAATATTTTTAATTATTCTTATCAGTTTCCCTCTTATTTCTCAGGAAATTGTATATCGGGAAGCTGTAAAAAAGCCGCTTAAAGCAGCAGCTCTATCTTTTTTCATTCCAGGTGCTGGACAATTCTACAACGAATCATATTGGAAATGTGCGGCTGTTGTAGCCATCGAAGGTTCATTAATTGGACTTTATACTTATCATTTTATTAAAGAAAATGATTATTATGATAAATACGAAAAAACGTTGGATACAAAATATTATGATAAATATACAGATTATTACAATAAACGCCAAAATGATTTATGGTGGTTGGGAACAGCAATTTTTCTTTCGACTTTAGATGCATTTGTCGATGCCCACCTTTTTAATTTTGAAGAAAATAGGGATAAAATTCATCTCAAATTTGAAGATAAAAAATTAATTCTATCTTATCGATTTTAAAAAATCATTGACGTTATAAAATTTAATTCTGTTATGGTTTATAAAAAGAAGGTGATAATTTTTAAAGGAAAATTAGATTATGGAGATAGCTAATACAGCTCCTTACCCAAAGCGAAATTTCGGTCTTGTTTTAACTCGCTTTAAAAAATCCTTTCGTTTTGCTGATGCAGGTTTTTTCATTAATTTCTTAGTTGTTTATATTTTTGCATTCATCAGTCTCTATCCAAAATACGGTTTAAGCATTATTGCATTAATGCCTCTTATTGTTGTTACTGCAGGATGGTTTTGGGGAGTTAAAGGTGGTTTTTTAGGAGGACTTTTTAGTTTCCCATTATACACACTTTTAAGTATTATAGTTCATGAAACAGCTTGGGATACACGTTTTTGGATAGCTGGATTTATTTGTTCGGCAGCCTCTCTTCTTCTTGGTACTTGGGTAGGTCATCTTTGCGAACTGGGAGAACATCTAAAAAAAGAAGCTGAAGAACGTGAGAAGATGCACGAAGATCTTAAAGAAACCAACAATCAACTGATAGAATTCCAAGATACTTTAGAAGATAAAATTAACAGCAAAATTGAAGAAATTCGTGATAAAGACCATATCATCATCAAGCAATCAAAAGAAGCAGCTCTGGGAAAAATGATTGGTAATATTGCTCATCAATGGAGACAGCCGCTTTCCGCTGTAGCTGCCATCATACAAAGTTATGAAGATGCATTTGAAGATGGTGTTTTAGACCAGAATTATATTGAAGAAAAAACCGACTTGATAATGGGAATTCTGCAACGGATGTCCCGCACAATCGATGATTTTAGAAGTTTTTTCAAACCAAACAAAAACCAACAGGAATTTAATCTTAAGAAAAACATTGAAAAAACTATTACATTTGCCAGCAGAAGTTTTGAAAATAACAATATAAAATTAATCTCCGATTTAGCTGATGATTGTGTTATTTTTGGTTTTCCAGGTGAATTTTCTCATGTGATTTTAAATATTTTTAATAATGCAAAAGATGCCTTAGTAGAAAACAAGATTGAATATCCTGAAATTACTATTACACTTACAAAGGAAAATGACAAATCAGTAATAGTAATCACTGATAATGCCGGTGGAATTTCTGACGAAGTAATTGATAGTATTTTCGATCCCTATTTCTCAACCAAAGAACAAGGTAAAGGAATCGGATTGGGTTTATACATGTCGAAAATTACCATCGAAAAAAGTATGAATGGTAAATTAACAGTTAGAAATATTGATGGAAAAGCAGAATTCAGAGTAGAAGTATAATCAATTCCTTTCTTCACCTTTTTTTAAGTAACAGATTTTCAAAAATAAATTTCTTATAAACTCTAATTGAATTTAGTGGAGTTATGAACAAAAAATATATTATTGCCATCGATGGTCCAGCAGCTTCGGGAAAGAGCACAACTGCAAAACTTCTGGCTATCAAAATGAAATATATCTACATTGATTCTGGAGCAATGTACCGCGTTTGTGCTCTGGCAGCTTTGTTGGATGCAATCGAACTTGATGATTTACCAGCTCTGACGAAAATGCTAAATCACATCGATATAAAGATCGAATACTCAGAAAGGGGAAATAAGATATATTTGAATGAGCAAGACGTTACTTCAAGAATACGAGAAGCAGATATTTCAAAGCTTTCCTCCGAAATCGCCACAATAGGAATTGTTCGCAAAAAAATGGTTGAACTGCAGAGAGAAATCGGAAAAAATGGCAACGTAATAATGGATGGAAGAGATATTGGAACCGTTGTATTTCCTAAGGCTGATTTTAAATTTTTTATGATTGCCAGCGTAAAAACAAGAGCAATCCGCAGATGGAAAGAAGCAAAAGAAAAAGGAGAGAATTTGACCCTTTCTGAAATTGAAAAAGAAATCATCTGGCGTGATAAAAATGACAGTTCCAGGAAAATTTCTCCTCTCATAAGAGCTTCCGATGCAATAGATATTGACACAAGTAATATGACAATTGAAAAACAAACTGAATGTATTTTTAATTATATCCGGGAGAAGAAAAATGAGTAAGACTTATTCTCTCATTTGTTTTTTATTAAGATTATTCATGAAATTATTCTGGCATTACAAAATCATAAATAAAGAAAGACTGAAAACATTAGACAATTGTATAATTGCCTCCAATCATATTTCCGCATATGATCCTACTTTCATCGGAGCGATAATACCGATGGAAATAAGTTATCTTGCTAAAATAGAGATTTTCAAGAATCCACTATTTGCCAGATTCCTGAAACATGTCAATGTAATACCAATAGCAAGGCGAAGGATAGATAGAAAAGCAATTGAAAATGTTATGGAAAAACTTGAATCCGGTCATTCTGTGCTGATTTTTCCGGAAGGAACCAGAAAATCGTACAAAGCAAAACCGGGTATTGGCAAAATCACCATTCAAACACAGAAAGATATTCTACCGATTTTTATGATAAATTCGGATAATTTCCAGAAATGCTTCTTAAAAAAGGATAGATTAAAAATTATTATTGGAAAGAAAATCAAAATCGACCAATTACAGCATTTCAAAGAAACAAAATCTGATTATCGAGCTTTAGCAGATTACATCTTAGAAAAAATAAATGAGTTGAGAGATGAAAGTTAAAATCGCCAAAAATTCCGGTTTCTGTTTTGGTGTGAAAAGAGCCATTAATATGGCAATGGAAGCAGCAAAGAAAAATCCTGAAATTGTAACTTTTGGGCCATTAATTCATAATCCACAAATGGTAGAAAAGCTGGAACAGGCTGGCATTAGTTCGGTTAATGCCATTTCCGAAATAAAGGATCGACCTACTATTATCCGCTCTCACGGAATCGAGAAAGATATCCTGGAAGAAATCAAAAAAAATGGTATCGAAATTATCAATGCGACTTGTCCGTATGTCTCCAAAACACACGAATATGCACGACATCTAAATGAGGAAGGATACCAGATAATAATTTTTGGAGATAAAAACCACCCGGAAGTAATTGCTTTAAAATCTTACGTGAAGGGTGATGCGATCATTGTGGATAATGTGGATGATTTGCCGGATAAGAAAATTGATAAGATTGGAATAATTTCACAAACTACTCGCAATATTGAAACTTTTCAGGAACTCATCAAAGCCCTGGTTCCTAAATGTGGTGAGCTTAGAATTATCAATACAATCTGTAGTGCTACAAGCATTCGGCAGAAATCCACTTTGAAACTTGCAAAAGAAAGTGACTTAATGATCGTTATTGGTGGCAAAAACAGCTCTAATACAAAAATGCTTGCCAAAATAAGCAGTGATTTTATTGAGACTTATCATATTGAATTAGCAGACGAAATCGAAAAGAAATGGCTCATTGACAAAGAAAATATCGGTATTACAGCAGGTGCTTCTACACCGGATTGGATCATCGTAGGAGTGTATAATAAAATATTGAAATGTATAGGGAATTCCCAGAAACAGATTCATAAGGTTGAGGATATTCCCGGATTCAAGGAGGAAGGAAATAATGTTTAACGATCAAAATGAAGTTAAGGATGAAAAAGATCCTGTTAATGAAAATGAGAACAAAGTCGAAGAAAAACCGGAAACAGTAGAAATCAAACCAGTAGAA
>CAYWPW010000053.1:0-2988 GCA_964460095.1 uncultured Candidatus Cloacimonadota bacterium | reverse complement strand
AAACCTGAAGAAATCAAACCTGAAGAAATCAAACCTGAAGAAGCAAAAAAAGATGATACTATCCCTCCAAAGGAAAAAGTTAGTGCATCCAAAAAAGAGATGATGACCCTTCTCGATGCGTCTTTCAGCAAATTTGACATCGGAAAAATCGTTGAAGGCCAAATTGTTAGTGTGGATGAACGCGAAATTTTGGTTGATATTGGTTTTAAATCTGAAGGAGCAATTTCAAGTAGAGAATTCACAAATTCTGTAGCTCCTGCGGAAGGTTCGAAGATTAAGGTCTATATCGAATCAGTTGAAGATAGTTCCGGCAGATTGAGACTTTCCAAGAAGAAAGCTGATTTCTATCTTAACCTGGAAAGATTTACTGATCTCATGGAAAAGAACATCTCTATTTCAGGAGTTCTGCGGCGGCGCGTAAAAGGTGGGATGATTGTAGAGATTGAGAACCTGGAAGCATTTTTACCCGGCTCTCAAATTTCCACAAAACCAATACCAAATCTTGACCAGTTTATTGGTAAAGAAAGTAAATTTAAAATTTTAAAGATAGATAAAGAACGAAGAAATATAATAGTTTCCAGGAAAAAAGTAATTGAAGAAGAACAAAACACACGTTTGCGGGAACTTCGCTCAAGGATCTCCATAGGCACCGAATTAGATGGTGAAGTTAGAAATATCACTGATTACGGAGCTTTTATAGATTTAGGCGGAATCGATGGTTTACTTCATATCACTGATATGGCTTGGGGACATATAAAACATCCTTCAGATATGCTGAACATCGGGGATAAAGTTAAAGTTAAAGTGCTCGATTTTGATGTAGAAAATTCCAGAGTTTCATTAGGACTTAAACAATTGGTTCCTCATCCGTGGGAAAATATTGAGACAAAATATCCGGAAGGTTCAATAATTTCCGGAAAGGTTGTAAACGTCACCAATTACGGTGTTTTTGTGGAGTTGGAATCCGGAGTTGAAGGTCTGGTTCACATCTCTGAAATGTCCTGGACACAAAAAATACGACATCCTAAACAAATATTGAAAGTTGGAGATACGATTAAAGCAATTGTGCTCACCATCTCAAAAGAAGAAAAACGTATCTCTCTTGGTATTAAACAGATGGAACCGAATCCGTGGCTCACTATCGAAGAAAGATATCCGATGGATAGTACTATTAATGGTAAAATTAAAAGTATTACTCCATTTGGTGTATTTGTAGAAATTGAAAAGAATATCGAAGGATTGATCCATATTTCCGATATTTCCTGGACTAAGAGAATTTACAATCCAAAGAAAGTCTTTAAAAGAGGACAAGAATTGGAGGTGAAAATCCTTTCTATCGATAAAGCCTTACACAGAATCGCTTTAGGCGTAAAACAACTTGCTCCTGACCCCTGGGAAAATCTGGATGAGAAGCTCCCGATAAATACTGAAGTTAAAGCAAATATCGTAAAACTGATCTCAAAAGGCGTTCTGGTTGATGTGCCTGTCGGAGATAACTTAGTAGAAGGATTTGTCCCATTATCTCATCTTGCTGTTCCCGGTTTGAAACGAGCTGGGGCTGTTTTTGAGATTGCGGATGAACTTCCCCTCAAGGTCATCGAACTTGACCTGGAAAACAGGAGATTGATATTGAGCATAAAGGCTTATTTCTTTACTAAAAATAAGGAAGAACTGGTAGCTTTTGTTGAAGCTCAAGAATCAAGATTGAAAGCTAAACAAAAAAAATTTAAAAGAGAAAAACCAAAAGAGAAAGCTCCGGAAAAAAAAGAAGAAGAGAAAAAAGAAAAAATAGTAGAAATCAAAACGGAAAAACCAGAAGAACAAACTGAACAACCAGCAGAAAAAGAAGAGAAAGCTCCAGAAAAAATTCCGGAAAATACTGAAGAAAAGAAGGAAGCAATAGAAGAAGAAGCTCCTTCCGAAGAATAATCTTTTTAATAATTTCAAGGCGACTCTGATGTCGCCTTTTTTTATTATCAAAATTTAAAATGAACATAAAAAAAACAATTTCGTCTGAAACAATAATTTTCCTGACTGGTTTTATGGGTTGTGGAAAGACCTTTTTAGGGAAACAAATCGCTTCTCAGTTGAATTTACCTTTTTATGACCTTGATTCGGAAATTGAAAAATCAACTGGTTTATTCATAGAGAATATTTTCCAGGAATTCGGAGAGAAATATTTTCGTGATTTAGAAACAGAAATTTTATTGAATTGGATAAAACCCGGCATAATTGCAACAGGTGGTGGAATAGTAGATAATGAAAACAATCGTCACTTTCTTAAGAATCAGAAAACTATTTGGTTAAATCCATCATTTGATGAAATCTTTCTGCGAATTTCAAATTCGAAAAGACCTCTTGTGCAAAAACTCTCAAAAAAAGAGTTATTTGAACTCTG
The DNA here is from genome assembly GCA_964460095.1 of uncultured Candidatus Cloacimonadota bacterium. Lineage (GTDB taxonomy): Bacteria > Cloacimonadota > Cloacimonadia > Cloacimonadales > TCS61 > JABMPU01. The sequence continues at coordinate 590 of CAYWPW010000053.1, read as the reverse complement.
GCAAAAACGATTACCTTTTTACAAAGAATGTTGTAATTTGATTTATTCAGGAAGTTCTGCAGAAAAGCTGATCGAACTCATCTTGCGTTAATAAAAACCCGAGTCGGGTTAGCAACTCGACTCGGGTTTTCGATATATTTATGAGTGACCGAGGTACATCACTTCATCAAGATCATTTTCCTGGTTGAAGTATATTCTCCATTTGCAGCATCGAATAAACTGAAATAAACTCCACTGGCAACCGCTTTTCTGGAATCATCACATCCATCCCAAACAACAGAATAGTAATTAGCTTCCAATTCATCATCAATGAGTGTCTTCACTTTTTGACCGCGAATATTATAAATTACAAGCTTTACTTGAGAGGGTTCATGAAGAGAGAATTCAATTGTTGTTTCAGGATTGAATGGATTGGGATAATTGCCATTTAATTCGGTTACAAGCGGTATCAAAGGGATATCCGTATTAACAGTACTATTAAGTGTAAAATCTATGTTCTCTGTTGTTGATTCTGGCGCAACAACAACACCAGCTACAGTCTGGGGAGAATATCCATCTAAAGTTGCTGTAACATCATAAGTCCCAGGTAT
>CAYWPW010000052.1:0-9828 GCA_964460095.1 uncultured Candidatus Cloacimonadota bacterium | reverse complement strand
TGGAATTGCCAGACCTTTTCTCACCAATTCCACAACTTCGGGATGAGAATTATCATCACCTAAGTAATTACATTTTATTCCAGCTAAACAAGCACTGACAATTATCATAATTTATCCTTCAGCTCAGAAAGCTTATTTATCGCTTCAATAGGAGTGAGATTATTAACATCGAGTTTTTTAATTTCTTCCAGAATTTCGTTTTTCTGTTCCGCTTTTTCAAAGATAGCATCGAAAATATCCATCTGTGATGTATCTCGGGCAAGTTGCTTTTTTGCTTTTGCAGTTAAACCTTGCGGGCTAAGTTCGTGTTCTTCCAGGTTGCCCAAAATTTCTTTTGCCCGTTTTATCACCTTATCAGGGATTCCAGCTAATCGAGCCACCTGAATTCCATAACTTTGATCTGCAAATCCACGCTCGATTTTCCTGATAAAAATGATTTTATCATTCCATTCTTTAACAACAATATTGTAGTTTTTTACTGCTGGTAAGATGTTTTCCAGTTCTGTTAATTCGTGGTAATGAGTAGCAAAAAGCGTTTTTGCATTAATTTGAGAATTATTATGGATAAACTCAACAATTGCCCAGGCAAGACTGAGACCATCAAAAGTGCTGGTTCCTCTTCCGATTTCATCCAGAAGGATCAAAGATTTGGGAGTTGCTGTATTTAGGATATTCGCTGTTTCCAGCATCTCAACCAGGAAAGTACTTTGTCCCATTGCCAGGTTATCAGATGCTCCCACTCGCGTGAAAATCTTATCGAAGATCGGCAGATTTGCAGATTCAGCAGGAATGAAACTTCCCATTTGAGCCATGATTGCAATCAAACCAACTTGCCTTAAATATGTAGATTTACCTGCCATATTCGGTCCTGTAATCAAAGCAATCTTATTATCGGAATCATTCAAATTCACATCATTTGGAATGAACTGTTCATTTTCCAGCAATTTCTCCAGCACCGGATGACGGCATTCTTTAATTTCCACAATTCCTTCATCATTGAAATCCGGTTTTGTATAATTATTGTGATATGCTACAAAAGCGAGATTTGAGAGCACATCCAGATATGCCACGATTTCCACGAATTGCTGCATTAATTCGATTTTATTATAGAGCTTATCTCTGATTTTATTGAAAAGTTCATACTCGATATTTCGTATGCGTTCCTCAGCTCCCAGAACTTTAGATTCGTATTCTTTGAGTTGCGGACTGATGTAGCGTTCAGCATTTACCAAAGTTTGTTTCCGGATGTAATAATCCGGAACTTTGTCTTTATGGGTTTGAGTTATCTCAATATAATATCCGAAAACTCTATTATAACTGACTTTTAATGATGGAATCCCGGTTTTCTTTCGTTCGTATTCTTCCAGACGGGAAATCCAGCTCTTTCCACTTTTACTGATTTCTCTAAGTTCATCAAGGTATTCATTATAACCGTCTTTAAGAATATTTCCTTCTGTGATTTGCATGGGAGGATTTTCTATAAGAGAGTTTTTTATAATATTTATTATTTCTGAATAATCTTTGATTTTTTCTTTTAAGGAATCAATTAAAGGATTTTCAAATTCGTTTAAAAGTTCAGCAATTTGAGGTGATGTTTCCAGGTAATTTTGCAGAGCAATTAAATCGCGAGGATTAACTCGTTTAGTTCCGACTTTACTGATGATCCTGCTCAAATCACCGATTGTATCCAAAATTGTGCGTAAGTCGGTTGTAAACGCAAAGTTCTTTTTAAATGTATCAATCGCATTATGACGTTTTTGTATTTCTGTTATATCCAAAAGCGGATTAAGCAGCCAGTTGGTTAATTTTCTAGCTCCCATTGGTGTGGATGTTTTACCCAAAATCGAAATCAAAGTACCAAATCGGGTTCCGTATCGGAGCGATTTAAAGAGTTCGAGATTGCGCCTGGAAACCTCATCGAGCTGCATAAAGTTTTCCAGAGAGTAATATCTTAAATTGGAAATATGTTTAAGCTCATTATTTTTTAAAGATTTGATGTAAGCCAAAGCAATGCCTGCTGCGGTTTTTGCAAAAGGTTTATTTTCAGCACCAAAGCCATCTAAAGTTGTTGTACCAAAGTGGTTTGTTAACATCCGCTCAGCTTCTTCCGGATCAAAATACCAGGTTTCAAAAATCGTGATTGTTGGCTCATATTCAAAAGCTAATTTTTCTAAAAACGATTTCACATTTTCGTTTTCCACGATGATTTCTGCTGGTTTGGAACGCATAATTTCATTTTTAAGTTGATTTGCCAAAATTTCTGTAAACAGGAAATCTCCGGTAGAAACATCGATTAATGAAAACCCGATTTTTTCTTTTCCCTCCAAATAATAAATTGCAGCTAAAAAGTTGTTCTCGGTTTTATCGATTAATTTTCCATCAATTATTGAACCGGGAGTTATAATATCAATTATTTCTCTTTTCACCAGACCTTTTGCCAGTTTCGGATCTTCAGTTTGCTCGCAGATTACTACTTTCAATCCTTGTTTTACCAGCTTATCCAGGTAATTATCCAGAGCGTGATAAGGGAATCCTGCCAGGGGAATGGGGTTTTCAGCGTTTTTATTGCGAGCTGTTAAAGTGATTCCCAGAACCTTTGATGCTGTTTTTGCATCATCAAAAAAAGTTTCATAAAAGTCACCCATCCTGAATAGAATGAGCTTATCCGGATGTTGATTTTTTATGTCCAGAAACTGTTTCAGCATTGGTGTGATTTTTTTTTTTTCTGTCATCAATATCCTTTTCGGAATTTTTTTTTAACCACGAATTAACACGAATTTTCACGAAGTATATTTTTGTAATTTTTCGTGTTTCTTACCCAACTCGGGTGAGAGCTAACTCAAAATAAATATTTTTGGATACTTCCTTCTGTTTCAGATAATCAGATTCTTTCATCATTTCAGCATACATATCCGGTGTTAAATCGTTATTCCCAATAATCTATTGTTTCATACAAATAAGATCCTGAAAAAGCTATTTGACTATCATCTGGAGAGAATGTGGGTTTATATCCCTGATGAATCATTATTTCATTACATCCATCAACATCAATGATATAAATATTTCCAGTAATACTATTATCCGAGTATACGATTTTAGCACCGTTATGCGAGATATGTGAATAACGAGGATTGATCGCCGTTTCTATTTGGGTAATTCCTGAACCATCGCTGTTCACAACATAAAGATTTTGGTAATCATTATACACGATCTTGGAGCCGTCTGGAGAAAACGATAGATAATCCAGAATAATAATATCCTCGTATAATTGTTCTTGATTTGTCCCATCTGAAGTCATTACATATAATGACTTAATATTATTAATATATTTAGTAAAGTATATTTTTGTTCCGTCTGGAGAAAATGTCAGATGACGATATACATGATCGTTATTAGTAGCGAGAGTATCAATCGTCCCACTATTAATATTCAATCTATTGATATAATAATTTCTAGGCCATAAATAAATTACAGTTGAAAAAATAATTTCATATCCATTTGGTGTGAAACAGGGATACATTTCATCGACTTCATAAGTATTAGTGAGATTAGTTAGACCTGTTGCGTCTAAATTTACAATAAATATATCATAAAATGAATCTTGCCATCCTCCACTATATTCAATCTTTGTCGAAAACGCAGTCTTTGGTTCTACCACTGATATTGATGGTTGACCCCAAACAGGTAAAGTGTTATTAATAAGTGTGCTATCGCTTCCATCTATATTGACTGAAAAGAGTGAACCATTGAAATCAATAATTAACTTATTACCATCTGGAGTATATTGAATATTTTTAGCACCTAAAAGACTATATTTATCACATTTATATCCTATATCTATCACCTTAGTAAGATTACTTCCATCTGTATCAATTAAATAGATACATCCTTTATAAATATCATGCGTGTAATGGTTGTAAAGAAGATCACAACTCGTTAAAAAAAATAGTATACAAAGCAAATAAATAATAAATAATTTGTTTTTCATCTTTTTCATTTTTTCCTCTATAATTTTTTAGAAAGCATTTCTAACATATCTTTAGTCATTTTCTCATATATTCTTATCTATTTCCTCTTCAAAATAAATGATGTTATTCCATTCTTTTCCAGGTTAACAGCAGCTTTGCCAAGTTCTTTATCATTTTTAAAATCACCAGCAGCAACAACTGTCAAAGTTTTATTGTTAACTTTTTTTGTGAATAGGATGTATTTATAACCAAGTTTCTTTATTTTTTCACCTATTTTTTTTGCATTTTTTTCTGAACTAAAAGCTCCAACCTGCAAATAAAGTTTGAAGTCTGCAGAATTTTGTGAGTTCTGAGTTTCTGTTTCCTGTTTCCTATATGAATTTATTTTCTTAAAATCGATATCGATTTTATCACCGTTTTGCATATTGAAAATCCGATCTTCAGCAGAATAATTGTATTGATGATACGGAAAATCCATTTTCAGTTTTTTGTAGGAAAGAAGTGCATTTTCATATTTTTTCAGCTTCTCATTGCATAGTCCAATTTTATAATGCAGTAAAGGAATATTATTGTGAATAAATTTACTCGTCCGCAGAAATTCCAGGTTGTTCAAAGCCCGTTTAAATAAATTCTGCTGAAAATATGATTCGATAATAATGAAATAAGCTGTTTCGATTTGAGCTTTTTTTTCAGAGTCATTACCAAAATCCGAGATAAAATTTTGTGCGGAGATGATTGCCTTATTATAATCTTCAGCTTTCAGATATGATTTTGCCAGCCAGTACTCTTTTTCTTCAATTCTGGTATCGGAAATCTTCTTAAGTAGGAAGATAGCGTTTTCATATTTTCGTTCTAAAAGATTTATTTTTGCCAATTCCAAAAGTGATAATTGACCATAATAAGTATCGAGATGATCTTCTGCCAATCCTTCCAATTCCTTGATCAAGTCTTTACTTTTTGCTTTTGATTTTGCTTCATTAAATTTTTTTTCTAATTTTGAGTTATCTGAAAATAATGGAACTAAAAAGAGTATTAAAACGAAATAAATAAATAGCTTTTTCATATTGCCTTTTTTCAGCTATCTAACCCGAGTCGGGTTGCTTGCAACTCGACTCGGGTTAGATTTAGGTTAAATTTTCTTCCTGACAATTCCGAATTCAGGAATTTCTCTTTTTAAATCAATTTTAAAAACTGTGTTTGGTTTGGTGAAAGAAATTGGATTTCCATCCTCATCAAATAAATTAGCTACTTCCAAAACAATATCATTGGCTCGTTTTGGAAAGATGATCTCAATTTCATCATTCAGACTTATTTTTCCCTTACAGTTGATAAATGCAAAAGTTTTTTCAGTTTTGATGATTTCTCCGATGAATTGATATTTTCTGGTATATGAAGAAGTGCTTAAATTCTGAGTGGAACTTGCATCGAATTCATCGAAAAAAGCTTCTGTATAAACACGATGACTGATTTTATCCAATTCGGATTTTAATGAGTTTAAATTTTCCGCATTTTCGTTTTCTTCAAGGCAGGAAAGAGCTTCTTTGTATGTGCGAGTTAAGTTTGCCACATAATAAATGCTTTTCATCCTGCCTTCAATCTTGATGCTGTTAATTCCATTTCTTTTGATTTCAGCAAGTCTATCAAACAAACAAAGGTCTTTTGAATTTAGGATGTAAGTTCCGTATTTATCTTCTTCTATTGGAAAATATTCTTCAGGTCTGGTTTCTTCCACTAAATTGTATTTCCAGCGGCAGGGTTGGGTGCAGTTGCCTCTATTCGCACTTCTCCTGTTTAAGAAGGAACTCAGCAGACATCTTCCTGAATACGACATGCACATTGCTCCGTGAACGAACATTTCTAATTCAAGAGCAGGAAGTTTGGAGCGTATTTCCTTGATTTCGGAAATGGTTAATTCGCGAGCTAAAATGATTCTTTTAGTACCCAGATTTTGCCAGAATTCTGCTGATTTCCAGGAAGTTACATTTGCCTGAGTGCTGATATGAATTGGAACTTCAGGAGCATGTTTTCTGGATAATAAGAAAATTCCCGGGTCAGAAATGATTATTGCATCGATTTTAATTTTCTGTAGAAATTCCAAATAGCTTGGCAGGTCTTCAAGGTCGGAATTATGAGCAAATATATTAACTGCTACATAAATTTTTTTATGCAAAGAATGACAGAACTCAGTGGCTTGTTTTAATTCTTTTTCGGAAAGATTATCACTTTGAGCTCTTAAACTGAAATTTTTCCCAGCAGTATAAATCGCATCAGCACCATAATGAATTGCATATTGCAATTTCTTATAATTGCCTGCTGGAGAGAGTAATTCCATTATTGACTCATTATTCTCAAAAGCTCTGAATTGTTTTTTGTACTTTGGATTTTGGAAATAATCATTTCTACACCATCAATAGGACTTCTACCTTTGAGGAATTTCCTAAGAACAAACATTCGATTAACTTCTTCTTTGGAAAGCAGTAGTTCTTCTTTACGTGTTCCGGATTTAACTAAGTCTATTGCCGGGTATATTCTCAGATCACTAATATTTCTATCAAGAACAAGTTCCATGTTGCCGGTACCTTTGAATTCCTCAAAAATTACCTGGTCCATTCTGCTTCCTGTATCAACAAGTGCAGTTGCAATGATAGTTAAACTGCCCTTTTCCAGCGTGTTTCTGGCAGAACCAAAAAATTTCTTTGGTTTATGTAGAGAGTTTGAATCTATACCACCGGAAAGGATTTTTCCACTTGGAGGTGCAACCATGTTGTATGCTCTGGCAAGCCGGGTAATACTATCCAACATGATAACAACATCCTGTCCGAGTTCAACCATTCTTCTAGCTCTCTCAAGTGTCATCTGTGCTACTTGAATGTGATTTCGTGGTGTTTCATCAAAGGTTGAACTTAATACTTCTGAGTTGCGTGGAATTAAAATGCGCTTCATTTCAGTTACTTCTTCAGGGCGTTCATCCACTAATAAAACCATCAAATACACTTCAGGATGATTTGTGAGAATTGCATTTGAGATATTCTGCAGCAAAACAGTTTTACCGGTTCTTGGTGCAGCTACGATTAAGCCTCTTTGCCCTTTTCCGATGGGAGTAAAGAGATTAATGATTCGCGTTGATATGTTTTTTGGGTCTGTTTCCAGGTTCAATCTTTCTTCTGGGAAATATGGGGTTAGTTTACTAAAATATCTCATCTCCCGAATTGTTAATGGAGATTGATAATTAACTGAACTCACCCTGATCAGAGCGAAATATTTTTCCTCTTCTTTTGGTGCACGTGCAGGTCCGGAAATGATATGACCTTTTTTTAATCCGAATTTCTTGATTTGTGAACTGGAAACATAAATATCATTTCTGCCGGGAGTGAAGTCGTTTTCTTTGAATCGAAGAAAACCATAACCATCATCCACGATTTCTAAACATCCACTTACAAATGCTAAACCTTCCTGATTGGCTTGAACTTCAAAAATCTTATGAATTAGCTCATTCTTCTTTAAATTTTTGATATCAGGAATTTCCAGCTCTTTAGCCATCTTGGTCAGTTTAGTCATATTCAAACTAAACAGGTCATTCTTGTCGTTATTTTCCATTTTTTTTCTCCTCTTTAATTGTCATAATTTCAATTGATTTTTTCATTAAAAAAATGCTAGAAGTAAAATCGGCAGAAGCATTTCTAATGTCAAGAAATTTAACAAAATGAGGACTTGAAATTTTGAAAGGTTCAGTAACTCAGTTAGTCAACGGGGCAGGCGAAGGACACGAAGGAACCTAAGAAAATGCCAAATAACAAATTTCCAATTTCAAAATTTTGCACTTTCAACCATTGAAAAGATCTATTTGAGAGAGTTACTCTGAACGTAAACTTTTTCAAGATTCTTTTGATATATGAAGATTTCCTTGGAAAAATTTCTTTCATTTCTATTTTAGGATAGCATTTTTAAAACTTTTAGAGGGTCATAAAATTCTACTTTTTGATTAAAGATAAAAAAATAATTTGACAAAAACCACACATAATTATTCTTGCATACCGAACGGTCGGTATTTATGAATGAATCCTTTTATAAAGGAGGTTTTATGGGTTCAAAAGAAAACATCTTGAAGGCAGCTTTGCGGATTTTTCTGGAAAAAGGATATAATGCTGCCAGCATAAATGATGTAGCTAAAGAATCGAATTTCACAAAAGGCGGACTATACCATCACTTCCAAAATAAAGAACATTTATTTATAGAAACGATAAATTTTTTATTTGATGAATTTGAAAGATGGGAAAATGAAATTTACTCACAAGAGATGAGTTTTAAAGAAATTCTCAAAATCTATTTTGCATCAATGAGTGAAGTGATAAATTTCATCAAAGAAGTAGCAGAAACAGATAAATTACAGGAATTTAATTTTTATATACTAATGTTCGATGCATTTCATAGATTCCCCAAAATAAAAGAGAAACATAACCAAACTCTTAAAAAAAATGAAGAAGCATTCATCCGCGTATTGATCGATGCACAGCAAAAGAAGATCATCCAGGATGACATCGATCCGCGAACATTTGCTTTTATGGTGAAAGCTTTGGTAGAAGGAACAATGAACTGTTATCTAATTAATGAAAAGATAAATTTGCATGAAATGGGAGATAAACTTTTCCAGAATGTTTGGAACGGTATAAAGATATGAGGTAAAGAAATGAAAAAAGTAATATTAATATTTATTCTAATGTTTATGATATCAGCCTTTTCTGCGATAACATTGGAAGAAAGTATCGAGCTGGCAAAAGAGAGTAACAAAGAACTGCTGGCAGAAAAGAACGCTTTCAGATCTGCCGACTGGGGTAAGAAAAATGCCCTGACCAACTTCCTGCCGAAAGTTTCGTTCAATTCTACCATCGTTCGAATCGATGATGAAACGTATGACAGGACCAATGCTCCCATCCAGATTCCCGGCTTAGGGCAATTTCCGGCAATGTTCCCGATTTACAAAACCACTTACACAAACGATATCACAGTTCAGCAATCTATCTTCAATGGCGGGAAGGTTATTCTGGGTTATCAGTTAGCTGGATTAGCAAAAAAGCAGGCTTACCTTGCCCTGCAAAGTAAGGGGAAAGATATTTCTTATGCTATTGCTTCCACATATTTCGGAATTCTAAAATTGCAGGACCTGCAAACACTTTCTCAAAAAAGTTTAGAATCAACTCTTTCTCACCTGGAGAGTGTTCAGAAGAACTATGATGTGGGATCAGCTAAAAAATCTGATGTACTGCAATGGCAGGTTAAACAAAAAAATGATGAAACTGCACTTTTGGAAATCGGGAACAGCATCGATGAGCTTTACAGCTTCTGGCAGATCCTGCTGGGAACAGAAGAAGCTAAAGAACCTTCTCAAATAGACGTAACCGATTATAATTCTGAAACTCTTCAATATGCTATGATGGAAAAAAATGAATTGGAAAAAGCTGCGGGTGATTTTCTATCAAAAGTAGAAAAAACCAGTCCCACCATTCAAACTTTGGAACTGGTTAAGCAAATGATGAAGAAGAATTATTGTATGGCAAAAGGTGAATTTCTGCCATCTTTGAATTTGCAATTTTCCTATCAGTTAGAAAGCGATGATGAGTTTGATTTTGACGGTGAAGACAATTGGAACCTGGTGGCTGCACTTTCCGTTCCCATTAGTGGAACAAATTATTCCAATCTGAAAAAAGCAAAATACGATCTTAAGAAAACACAATATGAAACTGAATCTGCACAGGAAAATTATATGGTTGCTGCAAAGAACATATTTTACAAATTAATTACAAAAGCTAGAACTGTGGAAGATAACAAGACAGCGCTGGAATTTGCCAGAGAAAACCACAAG
>CAYWPW010000051.1:0-10038 GCA_964460095.1 uncultured Candidatus Cloacimonadota bacterium | reverse complement strand
GGAATTGAATTAAAAGAGAAAAGAATAAAGACTATTTTGAGAATATTGGATTTTAAGTTGCATAAAAATGTGAGAATTATGAAATTGTTTGTGGATGAAAATCTAAAAAAATGTATTCAAGAAAAATCGATTTCTAAAATTTACATCATTCATCCGGATCCTTGGCCCAAAAGAAAGCATCATAAGAACAGGCTGGTAAATGATAGATTTGTTGGTGTTCTTTCAGAAATACTAAAACCTGATGGTAGATTGGAAATTGCAACGGATCACGCAGAGTATGCAGAATGGATAATTAAACTTTTTGCAGCTCGGAAAGATTATGTTTCAGAATATGAAAATGGATATTCCAATATTCCTGCAGAAGGTCACATTGAAACTTATTTTGAAATGAAAAAGCGTCAGGAGGGTTTTAAGCCGATATTTATGGAATTTAAGAAAAAGAGTGTATAAATGGATAAAGAAAAACTTCAGCAAATATATGATAAAAGTATAGCAAAAAATTGCGAAAGTCTTAGCAATTTTGCCTGCGAATATGAAGATGCTTATCGTCTTAAAAAGGAAGATAAATGTTATATGCGTTCCGATTTCGCTGTGGATCGCGACCGGATTCTTCATAGCGGAGCTTATCGCAGGTATCAAGGTAAAACGCAGGTTTTTTCTTTCACCAATATGTTCGATGAAGAGACTTCCAATCGCAGTTTGCATACAACTTATGTCTCTCAGATTTCTCGCACGATTGCCAAAATTCTACGGCTCAATCTTGAACTTGTAGAAGCAATTGCTCTGGGTCATGATTTGGGCCATTCACCTTTTGGGCACGACGGTGAAGTTTCTCTTGGCAAATGTTGCATAAAACATGGTATTGGAGAATTTCATCACAACATTCAAAGCCTGCATATTGTTGATAATATTTCGCTTCGGGGAAAAGGACTTAATCTTACATTCCAGGTTCGGGATGGTATTATTTCTCATGATGGAGAGGTTCATAATACTGTTTTGAAACCTCAGCGTGATAAGACTGAAAAAGATATTCAAGACTATATTCTAAGTACAACAAAAGGCGAGAATATTAATTGGATGCCTGCAACTCTGGAAGGATGTGTTGTTCGGATTTCTGATACAATTGCATATATTGGACAAGATATTGAGGATGCAATAAGATTGAACATTCTCAAACGTGAGGAACTTCCAAAGGATTGTGTGGAATTTCTTGGTAATACAAACAGTTTAATAATCGATACTCTTGTTAAAAGTGTAATTTTGAATAGTTATGAAAAGGATTTTATCTCATTCGATAAAGAAACATCTTATTATCTTTATAAATTAAAAGAATTTAATTATGAAAGAATCTATACAGATGCAAATGTGAAAAAATCCCGGATGATCGTGGATAAGAGTATGGACATACTTTTTGATCAATATCTGGAAGACCTGAAAAAACAAAATTTACAATCAAAAATTTACACTCAATTTTTAGATAGTAAGAATAAAAAATATATCAACTCATTTTCAAATCCGGAAAAAGTTCGTGATTTCATTTCTACCATGACAGATAGATATTACAATGAAGAAATTAAAACATATTTATTGCCAGGAAGTTTTTACTGATAAATAATTAGACAGTTTTTCTAATTCAAATTAATTTACATTTTACCCAATAGGAGAATTTTATGGAACACACAGATTTTTTGAAAGAAGTTGAAGTTTTAAATAAAAAAATTGTTGAAATCAGGAGGTTTCTTTGACACTGCTCAGATAGAGCAAACGATTAGTAATCTCGAATCTGAAATGAATAAACCGGGTTTCTGGAAAGACCAGAAAAGAGCACAAAATATAACAAAAGAGATTAATAATCTCAAATCTCAATTAGATAAAGATAAAGAACTGGAAAAGATTTTTGACGATTTGGAAACATATAAAGTGCTTCTTGAAGAAGAATTCAGCGAATCTCTCCTCGAAGAAGCAATCGAAGATCTTGAACAAGCAAAACCATTTATCGACGAAGCTCAAATTCAATTCCTTTTAAGTGGGAAAACAGATTCAAATAGTGCAATTCTGACTATTCATCCGGGCGCTGGAGGAACTGAATCTCAAGATTGGGCGGAAATGCTTCTGAGAATGTACAAACGCTGGGCTGAAAACTCTGGTTACAAAATTCAAATTGTAGATTATCTTGCTGGAGATGAAGCAGGTTTAAAAAGTGTTACAATGGAAATTCTAGGAGATTTTGCTTATGGTTTTCTCAAAGCTGAAATCGGTATTCATCGTTTGGTCAGAATTTCTCCTTTTAATGCTCAAGGAAAAAGGCAAACCTCTTTTGCTTCTGTTTTCATTTATCCGATAATCGAAGATGATATTGAAATTGAAATCGATCCTAAAGATTTGAGAATCGATACATATCGTTCGAGCGGAAAAGGCGGACAAAGCGTGAACACAACTGATTCCGCTGTTCGAATTACTCACATTCCCACGAATATTGTAGTGCAATGTCAGAATGAGCGTTCTCAGATCAGGAACCGAGATGTGGCAATGAAAATTTTAAAATCTCGACTTTATCAATATCAAGTAGAGGAACGTGAAAAAGAGATACAAAAACTGGAAGATACAAAAACCGATATCGCCTGGGGAAACCAGATTCGTTCGTACGTTTTTCACCCTTACCAAATGGTGAAAGATCATCGCACAAATTATGAAACAGGAAATACTTCTGGTGTAATGAATGGCGACTTGAATGGGTTTATGAATGCTTTTCTGAAATATAAGACAGGATTGACAGGATTATCAGGATAATTGTTCTTCTGAATCAGAAACTTAAGGAAATTAAAAATGCAATATGAGGATTTGACACAAAAAATAATTGGTTGTGCATATAGAGTTTACAATATTATGGGATTCGGATATTTAGAATCCGTTTATGAAAAATGTTTTATAATCGAATTAAGAAAAATAGGACTAAAAGCAGAAAGTCAGAAACCGATAATTGTTCATTATCTGAACCAAATCGTGGGAAATTATATTGGTGATATTGTGGTGGAAAATAAAATAATTATTGAGCTAAAATCAGTTAAAAAAATTGTGAAGGCACACGAAGTACAACTTGTTAATTATCTGACTGCAACAGGATTAGAGGTTGGATTGATTATTAATTTTTCAGAAAGCAAAGTTGAAATCAAAAGGAAAGTAAGGGAATTAAAGAAATAATTAATCCAGTAAATCCTGTTAATCCTGTCAAAAAAAGAGGTTTGAATGAATTATAAAAAACTTATTCCAAAAATCGATAAATCAAAGATGCCAAAACACATTGCAATTATAATGGATGGCAATGGACGCTGGGCTAAACTTCATAATACGAAAAGAATAAAAGGTCATAAAAAAGGTGTAGAAACTGTTCGCAGAATTGTGGAAACTTCTGTTGAGATCGGTTTGGAATATCTCACGGTTTATGCATTTTCCACAGAAAACTGGAAAAGATCAAAACCGGAAGTGAATTATCTTTTGAAATTGATAATTGATTCTCTGGTAAAAGAAATCGATGAACTAATAAAAAATAATATCAGCGTGCGGTTCTTAGGCAGAAAGGAAAATTTATCTAAAAATTATAATAGAAAAGTTATTGAAACGTGCAAACGAAGCTGGAAAAATACTGGTCTTCATCTGAATGCAGCGATGAATTATGGTGGACGCCAGGAATTGATCGATGCTTTTAATGATATTTTTGCAGAGATGAAATCAGGAAAAATATCTAAAAATGAAGTTAATGAGGAAATGATTAAGAGCCATCTTTATACAGCAAATATGCCGGATCCGGATTTGATAATCCGAACCAGCGGTGAAGAACGGCTTTCCAATTTTCTCATTTGGCAGAGTGCTTATTCGGAATTCTGGTTTACCCAAACTCTTTGGCCAGATTTTTCTTGTGAAGAATTTATCCGAGCAATTCTGGATTTTCAAAAGAGAAAAAGAAGATTCGGTTCCAGGTAAAATAATGGTTGAATTAGTTGAATTAATTGACTGGGAAAAGACACAACTACTCGTTTCCAAAGCTCTCTTTGTGAATGCAATAGAATTTTTCGTGTATTTTTGCTGTTTCAAGGGTTATTCAATTGGGAAGAAGAAGTAATAATTTGTAGGTGAACGATATGGAATTATTAAAAAGAGTATTAATTGCAGTTATTTTCATACCCCTTATTTTATTTATTTTTTATTTAGGGGGATTCGCATTATCAATATTTCTGGGTTTAATCGTTTTGATCCAAATATTCGAACTCAGAGAAATGTTTAAAATAAAAGGCATTACAATCCCTGTTATAATGCTGCCTTTCAGCATTCTGGTTTTTATTTCATCAGCATATTTTGATCTAAATATGGCGATAGCTTCGCTCTTTATGATATTTATTTTTGTTTTAGGAAATGATCTTGTTCAAAACAAACTCGAAGGTAGTTTAAACAGGATTTCCACCAGCTTGTTTTCAGTGATTTATACTGCTGTTTTTCTTTCTTCAATTTATAGAATTAGAAATATGGAAAATGGTGCTTTTCTCATTTTGAGTTTGATCGCTCTCATCTGGATAACAGATTCTATTGCCTATTTTATTGGAAGAAAATATGGTAAACATAGAGGAATTTTTCAGGCAAGCCCCAAAAAATCTTTACAAGGTTTTTTAGCAGGAATTCTATTCGCTTTTATTGGTGCATTCATAATTGCAGAATTTGTCGATTTCACGATTATTCAAACTTTAGCAGTTGCTATTTCCGCAGGAATTTTCGGTCAGCTTGGAGATTTGTTTGAATCTATGCTCAAACGTGATGTTGGCATCAAAGACAGCTCCTCGATTATTCCAGGTCACGGCGGTATTTTGGATCGATTTGATAGTTTATTGATTGCTGCCCCAGCATTTTATTTATTATTGAGTTTTATTCATTAGGATGATATTATGGCAGAAAGAATAAATCTAAATTCATTAAATAATTTTACGGATATTAGTTCTGAAGATTTGAGCAAAATTATTTTGGTTACCGGTGGAGCGGGTTTTATCGGTTCAAATTTTATTCGATATTTGATGGGTAAATATTCAAAGTATAAGATTATAAATTTTGATAAACTCACTTACGCTGGAAATCTGAATAATCTTAGTTCAATCGAAGAAAATCCAAATTATGTTTTTGTGAAGGGAGATGTTGCAGATAACAGGGATGTGAAAAATGTTTTTGAAGAGTTTAATCCGAATTATATTGTTCATTTTGCTGCGGAATCTCACGTTGACAGAAGTATCCTGAATCCCGACATTTTTCTGAAAACCAATATTTTAGGAACTCAAATACTTCTGAATCAGGCAAGAGAAAATAGTGTAGAAAAATTCGTGCATATTTCTACAGATGAGGTTTATGGTTCTCTCGAAATCCCGATTTCTTGTGATGAAAATAGAAAAATAGCTCCGAATAATCCTTATGCTGCCAGTAAAGCTTCTGCTGATTTATTAGTTCGGGTGGCACATCAAACCTTTGGTCAATTTGTGAATATTATTCGTTGCTGCAATAATTATGGTCCCTTTCAATTCCCTGAGAAATTTATTCCAATCATTATCTGGAATACTCTTAAAAACACAGAAATTCCAATATATGGAGATGGCAAGAATATTCGAGATTGGATTCATGTGGATGACCATTGTAAAGCTATCGATCTGGTTCTGCATAAAGGAAAATCCGGTGAGATTTATAATGTAGGTGCAAATAATGAATGGCAAAATCTCAAATTAGTGGAATTCATTCTGGATGAGCTAAATGCATCAAAAAACTTGATAGAATTTGTTGAGGATCGCAAAGGTCATGATTTTCGATATTCTATCGATTCCTCTAAAATTAAGGAAGAATTAGGTTGGAAAAGTTCAATCGATTTTAATGATGGACTAAAGCAAACGATCAATTGGTATAAAAGCCATCTTGATTGGATTGAAGAAATACATTCAGGTGAATATTTGGATTATTATGATAAAATTTATAAAGATAGATTGCTGGAGACTTCTTAGATGAAAAATATTTTTACGGTTTTAATTTTGATTGTTTTAGTTTGCAGTTGTTCATATCATCAAGAACTAAAAGATGATTTCATTTATGAAGAACCTGAACTGAAAGAAGTTCAGAATATTTTTGTAAACGAAGATTCTTTAAATCTGGTTATTCTGCAAAAAGATATTCAAATTGATTCTCTATTATCAGTTATTGAAGGAATGAATTTCACAAAAGATTCTCTTTCGCAAGCTTTGGAAATTTCCAATAATCGTGTTGCAGTTAATTTGGATTTTCAAATACCGGATTCCATAGTTTTTGCTGGAAGAGTTTTTGATCTTACAAATGAGAGGATTTATAATAAATTTGAAAAAATCTATAAACAGGAATTGAAATCTGCACATAAATTTATTCCGAGAAGCGGGAAATATTATGCAATTTTCGATTCAATTTTTGCAAAACACGATATTCCTATCGATACAAGATATCTTGCAATTGCTGAAAGTAGATTGAGCTGCCTGGCACATTCTCGTGTCGGTGCTGATGGCATTTGGCAATTTATGCCAAAAACTGCCAAAGGATTTGGCTTAAAGGTAAATTCTTTCATTGATGAGAGACGTGACGTTTTCAAATCGACCGAAGCTGCTGCTAAGTTTTTGCAGAATAACTATGATTTTTTATCTCAAAGAGGAGCAGAGGATTGGCTTTTAGCAATGAGTGCGTACAATGCCGGAGCTGCAAATATTACAAAGGTGATGCGCAAACAGGGAGGTAAGGATTTTTTCCATCTGATAATGCAATCTGATGAAAGCCATAATTATGTTTGGCGTGCTGTTGCAGCTAAGTTGATCATGGAAAATGAAGAAGAGATTTTTGGAAAAAAATTTGAACGTGAGAAACCACTTTTAGAGCAGGTTCGTCTGGAAAGAATTAAGCTGAATGGTCATTACAAAATTGATGATTGGGCAAAAGCTCAGGGAACTTTTGTAGGTATTATTTGGGAATATAATCCCTGGATCAAAATCTATCAGAGAAACAGGAAGAAATATTCTGCAATCAATAATGTAGTTCTTCCTCCCGGAGAATACACGATTCTTCTTCCCAAAAATTGTGAAAAAAATGATTCTCAAGTAGCATTTATAGAAAAACAATTTCTTAATAAAAATGCCGGTTATTTTACTCATCATATCGTGAAAAAAGGTGATACTCTTTACGATATTGCTATGAAATATAAAACATCAGTTTCCAAAATTAAAATGCTGAATGGTTTAAGCTCGAATATCATCAGACCGGGACAAAAGCTGAAGTTATACGGTTCAACACAAAGTAAAACCGGTTTTTATATTGTTAAAAAAGGTGATTATGTTGCTGCAATTGCCCGTAAACTCGGCACCTCTTCTCAACATCTTATTCAAAGGAACAATCTTAAAAATAAAAACGGGATTGTAATGATCTATCCCGGGCAGAAATTGTATTACTGATGAAAATGGAAATTCGAAAAATGCAAATCAAAGATCTCCAAAATGTATTGGAAATTGAAAAAGGACTGTTTTCCGAGCCCTGGTTAGCAAAAATGTTTATTGAAAAAATCATTAATCATGAATCTTATGTGTTGCGGAAATCTGATGTGCAGGAAATAATTGGTTATATTTGCGGGTGGAAAATTAATAATGAATTTGAAATCACAAATCTTGGAATCAAAAAGCAATTTCAAAGACAAGGTTTTGGAGAAATTCTGGTAAAATATATTTTCAAAGAAATGAAGAAAGAAGATTGCAAAGTTTTTTTCCTGGAAGTTCGGGAAAACAATTTTGCTGCTCAAAAACTTTATGAAAAACTCGGTTTTAAAGTTATTGGCATTCGAGAAGGATATTATCATAATCCTAAAGAAAATGCAGTTGTAATGAGACTTCGGTTGACAGAAAATAACTCAATTCATGATTAGTTTGAGTGGGGAAGAGTAGAAAAATGAAAGAAAGTTTATTTATTACATTTGAGGGAATTGAAGGTTGTGGTAAATCTACACAAGCTGAAATGTTAAAGGAATATCTTGAGAATCTTGGGAAAAAAGTTTTATTAACCAGAGAACCTGGTGGACCCAAGATTTCGGAAGATATTCGAAGTATACTCTTGGATACGAATAACCATGAGATGTTGCCGGAAACTGAAATGCTGCTTTATATGGCAAGTCGCAGCCAGCATACAGGAGAATGGATTATTCCAGCACTTGAGAAAGGAATATTTGTGATTTCGGACAGGTATTATGATTCCACGATTGCATATCAGGGAGCTGCCCGAAAAATTGATAGAAACATCATTGACACAATAACCAAATATGCTACTTTTGGTCTTGTTCCGGATTTAACTTTTCTCATTGATATGCCGGCAGAAATCGGGTTATCAAGGATTTCCCGAACTGATGCTGATAGGTTAGAACGTGAATCTCTGGAATTTCATGAAAAAGTCAGGAAAGGTTTTTTGGAAATTGCAGAAATTGAAAAAGAACGTTATATTGTTGTAGATGGATATAAAAGCATTGAGGAAATTCATGAATTTATAATAGAAAAATTTATGAATTTTCAGATAAAAATGGATAAGAAAACTTCTTTATAAGAAGTTTCGGAATATTACATTTTTGAGAAGATGATAATGCATAACAAAATCAACCACACCTTTCCAAAATCTATCCTCACGATTATCTTCGCAAGAGGTTTTGGAAAGTTTCTTTTCTTTTTTGCTTTTTACTTTTTGCTTTCTTCTTTTTCAATTGCATATGCAATTGAAGTCGGTGGTCATCTCACTGAAGACACAATCTGGGGACCTGAAAACAATCCTTACTTGGTTACAGAAATATTACACGTGGATTCTGGCGTAACTCTAACCATTTTACCCGGTACAGAGGTAAAAGTAAGTGGAGCCTCCTGTACAAGTTGGCAGGAATTTGACCAGAATTTCTGGCTTTATGGTGGAGTTTCTGTTGCTAAATTTATCCAGGTAGACGGAAAAATAATTGCCGAAGGAACAGAGCAAGACAGTATAATCTTCACTCGTATGCAAAATGATCCCGACTTTTGTTGGGGAACGGTATATATTACCGAACAAGCAGAAATGTGCTACTTTGAATATTGCAAATTTGAATATACTGCTGGTATTGGGCTTGCCCTTAGTAATATTGCAAATGCGGCTGTTTCGATTTATAATGGCGAAGGTATAATAAAAAAATGTTTATTTTTTAATAATGGTTCGTGTATCGTAACTTATCACAATTTAGTGAAAAATCTTGAAATATCAAGTAACACATTTACATTTAGTAGTAACATCAACAATTTTATTATAAATATTTGGAGTGCTGATCTCAGCATAAGTAAACCTGTAAATGAATACAAACCTGCATTGATAGTAAATAATTTGTTAAATGATTGCCATCTTTCTTCACCAAATCTGTATTTTGTTAATAATATCAATAATTCTTCTGATATCCATACAGGTCTTTCAAGTAAGGTTTCATATTTTTACAATAATACTATTACAGATTGTCAAGGCTGGGGTGGTATCCATGGTGGTCATATTGGTGATTCCCTTTTCATCAAAAAAAATAGTTTCATCGGTGGAAATGATGGAATTAGTATAGATGATGCTTATGTAGAGATTTCGGATAATTATTTTGAGGGATGTGATTTAGATACAGGTTTTAATTCATTTGGAAAAATATTTAATAATAGAATTGACGAAGGTCTCGTATTTATAGGAGTTGATATTAATTTTTATAATAACATAGTAATGGGCTATAATGGTGCAAGTTGTGCACTTTCAGGATACAATGTTCATAATCTCGGAAATATATTGTATAATAATGAAACAGCTTTTTATGATAATAATGATACTTTGCATACAAATTGCATAATACTACAAAATGAAGAGCTATTTTGGTCACCCATTCTTCACGGTACTGATACTTTTCGCAATTGCATAATAGATTTTGAGTTAGAATATCCTTTAATCGATGGTGGCGGCAACATCTGGGTGGATTCA
>CAYWPW010000050.1:6098-10088 GCA_964460095.1 uncultured Candidatus Cloacimonadota bacterium | reverse complement strand
GGTCTATTCAGGACTTCATCTCTTAAAGTAGCACAAATTGCTGCTCCTGTGTAGTCTCTGGCAGAATGCATTCTCAGACGACTTGTTCCACCACCTGATTTTGTGATCATCGTTCCGTCGGGATTTCTATCAAACATTACACCGTGATCTTTCAGCCAGTTTATTCCATCAGGAGCTTCGGATGTTAAAGCTCTTACTAATTCCGGTTTATTATCAAAATGACCGCCACCGATGGCATCTAAATAATGTAGAACCGGAGAGTCATTCTGTCTTACAGCAGCTTGAATTCCGCCTTGAGCCATCATAGAATTTGAATCACCGATCCTGAGCTTTGTTACCAGAAGGACATCTACACCATTTTCTTCGGCAAGAAGAGAAGCAGCAAATCCGGCAGAACCTGCACCAATTACTAAAACATCAGTTTCATAGTCCGGTTTGGTCAGGTCAAAATCTTTGGGATCAATCCTGGAATATGTCTCTAAAAGGTCTGCAACTTCAGTTGTAAGTTTTTCTCCTTTATTAGGACCAATTCTAATTTCGCGACGTGCATCAGAATGATAATCAGGATGAAATTTATTTAAAATTACATCTCGCTCTTTTTCCGTCATCATTGCATATATTTCTTTTCCGGATTTTACTAATTTCAATCTTTCAGACCTGGTTTTTTTAACTTTTTTAATTGATTCTTGCATACTTTCAGGATACATAATTTATCTCCTAAATATCGAAGAGTTTGATTTCTCTTGAGTAATATTTTTCTTTTAATTTTTTTAAGTTCATATTTACAAGTTCGTCCAATTCTTCATCATATTTTTTTTCTGCAATTTCTTTTAAACGTTTTGTCAAATCTTTACTTTCAGGTAAAAGATATCTTCCACAAAGACGACGAGCCAGCATAGCAGAATTATATTGAACGATCTCTGCAGGACAACGCAAGGCACAAAGTCCACATCTGATGCAGTCAAAGGAAAGATCGGCAGCTCTTTCAATATCACCTCTAATCAAAGCTTGAACATAATCCATAACTTCCAAATCTTGCGGACATACTTTTGTACATGTATTACAGGCAACACAACGGAAGACAATCGGATAATTATCTTTGATTGCTGTAATATCGGGTTTGAGTTTTGTAATGTCGTAAACCGGTTTTTCTGCTGGAACAAAAGGAATTTGAGCAAGGTACATCCCATCAGAAACAACAGTTTGACAAGCGAGACCTGCTTGCAATTTATAATCCCCTTTTTCTCTATAAATCGTTCCGCAGGCTCCGCAAAAACCTTCTCTACAACCAACTCCGTGAGTCAATTGAAATCCGGCATATTCCAGAGCATTGATGATCGTTAAACCTTCCGGTACATCGAAACCTTCTCCCAGGACAACAATTTTTACCATTTTTACTTTATCTGCCATTATTTATCTCCCTCCTTCCCAAGCTTTCTGGGAATTGGTTCTAAATTTATTCTTTCTAAATTTTATTCTCCGAGCTCAGTAAATTCTTCTTCTTTAAATATCATTACTGGTATAGTTTCTTCTACATCCTTCCCAGGTAGATAATCAAAGAGTTGACGGGTTTCTTCTCCAGTTTTCTGGAAAATAGCAGCGACAGGAATATCTACCGGACATACATCCGTGCACATTCCGCAACCTACACAAGAAAAACTCATATGTGTTAATCGTCCTATCTGGAAAAATATCGTGTCGGGAGGAAGTCGTAATCCACCCTTTTTATGAAGTTCTTTTTCATAATCAGATTGACTGTAATCATAAGTGGCAGATTCAAAATCACAAAGAATGCAATAGCAAATAGGACAAACCCGGCTGCACACATGGCATCCGATACATTTCCCGAAAACTTCTACCATCCCTTCTAATCCCAGATCTTCAATATGAATTTCATCGAAAAGTTTTTTCTTCTCAGTTTTTCTCTTTTCCAGAAGAGATGAAATCTCTGATGATTCAAATTCTTCCTCTGAAATTTCTCCATCAAATCCTTTTATAGCTTGATTCGCTTTATCAGTATTTAAAAATATCCTACACTCTTTATCCAGCTTTTTCTCTCCAACCAAAGAAACCGTGATATCTGCACTGTAGGGTGTGAAGTATTCACAAGCTTTGCAGGTCGATCTTATATCAGCAGAGATATCAGCGTTTTTTACAGTGTCCCAATAATTTGAAATGTATTTGTCAAAATCTTTCTGTTCGATTGATTTAATTGGAAAAACCCCTCCGCAACTTGATGATATGAACAAGAAATTTTCCAAACTTCCCTGCTCTCGTTTCACAAGTTCTACAAATGCTCTCAACTCACAAGGTCTCACTACGGCAGCTATTGGTTTTTTAATTGGTTTCTTCTGAGTTAAATGAGATAAAATCTTCCCGGCATTTGCAGGCATTAATGGATAAAACGGCACCGCATCATTCAAACCGGATACATCGGTAATCAGAGCATAATCCACATTATTCTGCCCCAATTTTCTTAATGTAAATATTCCATCTACTTTTTTGCTTTCAAGAAGGAATTTCAGGAGATCGATTATACCTTTTTCCATACTTTTATTTATCTTCAATACTTTATCCATCTTCCTACTCCTGACCAACAGAGTCGTTTACTAATTTTTTTAGCTCTTGAAGTTCCTCTTCTTTATATTCTTTTAACGGCAGAGGTTCTCCTACGTTTCTTCCGGGTTGATACTCGAAAGCCTTTTGTGTCTCATTTGCTATAAAACTAAAGATCTGCGCTATAGGAATTGATGCAGGACAAACATCCTCACACATTCCACAGGAAACACAGGAAAGACTCATGTGCGACATTCTACCCGATTGGAATAAAATAATATCTGTAGGAAATCGCAGACCTCCACGCTTTTCTGCTCGTAAAAGGTAATTGTCGGAAGTGAATTTAGAAACCTCAGAATCAAAATAACACTGACGACAATAACAGATGGGACATACGCTCATACAGTTATGACAACCGATGCATTTAGCAAAAGTTTGTACTAAATTATCGAGTCCTTCTACCATTGGTTGAATGGTGTGATAAGTTTCTTTCTTTGTTTTTTCTTTTTCTTTTTTGATTTCATCTACTTTTTTCTTCCATTCAGACAGATCATTTTTAAAAGCAATCCCCATCTCATTTAAAACACCTTCTCCTTTGATGCTGTTTGGAATAAGCAGAAGATCATTTTTTTCTGTTCCTAATATTCCAAAATGTAAGTCGCAGTTAGGAAGGCTGAAATTATCACACATTTTACAAATTGGTTTGATCGATTCTTCATTCCATTTGTTTTTAGTGAAAAATGATTCAAATACTTCTTCTCCCTTTGGGGGATTTTGAACATAATCCGATAAAGGCAAGGCGCCCGGACAATCAAAACTAAAAAGGAATACGTTCTCAAGATGAACCTGTTCAAGTTTGGAGAGTTCAATAGCAGCCCTGATTTCACAAGGTCTCATAATAGCAGCGATCTTTAAATTCCCTTTTCCTTTCCTGGTAAGACTGGATAAAGCATTAGCTCCCTGAACCGACATAATCGGTGCAATGGGTGCGGCATCTTTAAAAAGTGATACATCTTCAATTAGAATCCAGGTATAAGAATCACCTGCGGGAACTTTTACAGGAATAAGTACTGCATCAAAGATCTTTTTCTCTAATGCTCCTTTAAAAAAACTTATAATTGTTTTGTTTATACTATCTTTTATAGAAATCACTGCCCCTTTCTTCGGGCTGTATGATTCGTTTTCTGCTGTATTCATATTTCCTCTTTTCCTATCTTATTGCTTCCAGAACTTCCTGATAAATTTGAGGAGAAGTAAAATGTTTAGAATGAGCTGCTCCTGAGGGACAACTTGCCACACAATTACCACATCCTCTACAAATTGCTTCATTAACAATGGAGATGTTTTTATCCTCATCAAAATATATTGCTCCATAAGAACATACAGAAAGGCAGGTCTGACAACCGGTGCAGAATGCTTCCGATATTTCAGATA
>CAYWPW010000050.1:0-5998 GCA_964460095.1 uncultured Candidatus Cloacimonadota bacterium | reverse complement strand
CATACAGAAAGGCAGGTCTGACAACCGGTGCAGAATGCTTCCGATATTTCAGATACTATTACTTCAGGAATTAATTTCTCTCCCGGTATTAGTTGTGTAAGTATCTTCCCTGCAACAGCTTGAGCATCCATCATAGAATCTGGGATATTTTTTGGATTCTGAGCCGAACCAACAATAAATATACCGTCTATCGACGTAGCAACAGGATTCAGCTTTTGATGAGCTTCCTGGAAGAAACCTGTTTCATCCAATGAAATATTAAGGAGTTCCGCAATATCTTTTGAACCATCGGCAGGTTCAATTGCCGGTGCAAGTATGATCATCTCAGCAGAAATTTTCTCCTTTTTCCCATCTATCTTTGTATATTCAATAATTTTTTCTTTATCCTTCTGCTTTACTATAATATCTTGATAGCGAATAAAATCAACTCCCTTGTTTTTGGTATCAACAAAGAATTCCTGGTCTGCTTTATTGGGCAAACACAGGTCCTGATAGAATTCTGTAATTTTTATGGTTGGTATTTTTTCTTTGAGATATTGAGCAATTTTAAACATATAATTACAACATACTCGTGAACAATATCCCTTTTCCTCTCTACCAACACAGTGAATAAGAGCTGCAGATTTTGGAGGTTTACCAGATTTTAGAAAGATCTTTCCAGTTTTAGAATTGCTTTCTTCAATTTCCATAGAAGTATAAATATCTTCCATCTTTCCATATCCATAGCGAGGGATTTTTTCTGGATTCAATAAATTAAAACCGGTTGCAACTACTATTGCTCCCACTTTAAATTCATTTTTCTGCTCGTCATTATGAATGTTCTTCAAAGTAATTTCAAAATTACCAAAAAAGCCAATAGCTTTCTCTACTTCTGTTTCAGTAAAAATTTCAATGTTTTCATTTTCTTGAACTGCCTGTATTTTTTCCTGAATAATATCAAGATCAGTTCCTTGATGAGGAAGTATTTTTTCAAACTTAGTTACTTTGCCGCCAATTGAAGAGGTTTTTTCTACTAAATATACTTTCCTATTTTCACCGGCAAGAGACAAACTGGCTTCTATACCGGCAATACCAGCACCTATCACAAGCACATCAGGGATACTATCCAATTCTGTTTCTGTAAGTGGAGCTTGATAAGTTACTCTGCTTATACCTGCCCGGATATACTGAATTGCTTTTTCTGTGGCTTCATCTTTATCGGGAATGATCCAGGCACAATGTTCGCGGATATTTACAAGTTTATACAAATATGGATTCAGGTCTGTTCTCTTACAAACGTTCATAAATGTAATATCGTGATCTCGGGGAGAGCAGGCAGCAATTACCAGATGTGTTAATTCATTCTTTGTAATCTCATCAGCAAGGAAATCCTGACCTTCCTTTGAACAAAGCAGCTTGTGTTTCTTAGCAATTATAATTTTCTCAGGCGGTTCGTTAAGAGCAGAAATTTCTGCTAAGATCTTTTTAATATCAACTTTATCGGCAATATTAGGACCGCATTCACAAACGTAAACTCCAATTTTATCACTCATTTTATCACCTTCATTTTCTTATGATAAGTAAGACATCACCTTTCCTACAACTGCTTCGGCTTGAGTTATTGAACCCTGAATATCTTTAGGACCTTCAGCACAGCCGGCAAGAAAAATACCAGGTTTGGAAGTATCTACAGCACCAAGCTGAATACCCTGATTCATAAAGAAACCCTTTGTATCCTGTTCAATTCCAAGCAACTTAGAAAGAGATGCAGTATCTTTTCCCTGCATCATTGCCAGAGAAAGAATAACCATATCTGCGGACAGTTTTTCTTTTTCATTTTTTCCATTATAATATTCAATTGATAAACCTTTATCATTCCCATCCACTTTGATCTTATCAACAGGAGAATATATAAAATCAACACCTTCCTCTTTAACATCATGGTGGAATTTTTGATAATATTTGCCCGGCATACACCAGTCGGAATGAAAGTTATGGATTTTTGCATCGGGTAATTTGTGCTTTAAATAATGAGCTAATTTGAGAGAATACATACAACATACACTTGAACAATAACCTTGCAGCTCGCGTCCAACACATTGAATTATTGCTATAGAGTTGGGAGGTACATCTCCTTTTCGCAGAGTTATCTCACCTTCGGTTGGTCCATTGGAAGCATATAATCTTTCAGCCTCCATTGCTGTATAAACATTGGGATATTTCCCATATCCAAATTGAGGAAATCCTGCAGGATCAACAATATCAAACCCGGAAGCTACGATGATTGCCCCAACTTTTATTTCAATTTTTTCATCTTTATCAGATAGATTTATAGCTCCAAATGCGCAAGCTTCCACACAGGCATTACAGGTTTTTTTGCCATTGAGTTGCAGACAATATTCAGAATCGATTGCCGGTACATTTGGCAGGGAACCCGGACAAGGCACATAGATAGCCTTTTTCTCGGAAAGATTCTGTTCAAATTCATTTTTTAAACTGACCGGGCAGGGATCATAACACATTCCACAGCCAATGCAATCTACAAGACTTACATATCTTGCTTTCTTATTTATAGTAACTGTGAAATCTCCTATTTCACCTTGAACTTTTTCAACTGTACTAAGCGTTAAAAGTTCAATATTTTCACTTTGCAGGACTTCCTGTTGTTTGGGTGCTATCATACAGGTAGAGCATTCCATATTGGAAAAGACATCTTCATATTTGATAACATTCCCACCAGTCAAAGAAGTTTTTTCCACCAAATACACTTTTTTGCCGGTATCAGCAAGTAATAAGCTGGCTTCAATTCCTGCCACTCCAGCACCAATTATTAGTATATCAGAATTATTCATTATTCCTTCTTTATTTACAATTATAGATAAGGAGTATTTTGAATGGGATTTGGTCCCAACTTTTTTATTTTTTCAGTAAACTGGTTAACCACCTCAGCATATCTCTTTCCTTCCGAAGCAGATACCCAGGATAGCTGTAATCTTTCCGGATCTATTTTTAAGGTTTCAATTACTTTTTTCAGTAAAGCAAATCTTCTGCGAGCATAATAATTTCCCTTGTCATAATGACAATCACCCGGATGACATCCCGCGATCAGTATTCCATCTGCACCCAATAAAAGAGTTGTTAAAACTAAATTCGGATCGATTCTACTGGAGCACATCACCCTGATAACTGTAATAGAGGGCATTATTTCCAATTTTGCTGCTCCGGCTAAATCTGCTCCGGCATAAGAACACCAGTTACAAAGAAAACCTACTATTTTAGGAGTAAATTGTTCTTTCATTATTCCTCACATAATCATTAAAATCATTTTATATGTTACCAAATTTTTATAAGAAAACATTAAGCTTAGATGGATTTTCTCCATAGCTTTTTATTTCTTCTGTATATTCATTGCTAACCTTAGCAAATTTGGTGCCTTCTGATGCTGAAATCCAAGATAATTTTAATCTTTTAGATTCTAATCCGAGAGTATTAAAAATTTTTGTTAACATTACAAATCTTCTTCGTGTATGATAATTCCCCTCATGATAATGGCAATCACCCGGGTGGCAACCGCCGATAAAAACTCCATCAGCACCATTCAAAAAAGCCTTAACCACAAACATAGGATCTATTCTGCTGGAGCACATAACTCTTATAGGTAAGATGGATGAAGGATACTTGAGTCTGCTTGTACCTGCCAGATCTGCGCCTGCAGAGGTACACCATTTACACAGAAAACATACGATCTTTGGTTTATACTCTTTCATCTTTTCCTTCTTTTATTTATAAATAAGAATAAATCTTAATCATATTAAACACCTGTTCATCTGTAAGATTTTTCTGTTGAGCCGCACTCGATGGACAAGCAGTAATACAGGCACCACATCCCTCGCAAAGGACATCATTTACAGTAGCTATTTTCTTGATCTCATCCAACTCTCTGGCACCATAAGGACAGGCAGATACACAAATACCGCATCCAGAACAGAGTTCTTCATTGACAATTGCTACTATTGGTGAGTGTGAAATCTCATCATTGGAAAGCAAAGCCAGAACTTTTGCTGCTGCTCCCGATGCCTGAGAAACCGCATCCGGAATGTCTTTTGGACCCTGAGCAGTTCCAGCTAAATACAAACCTGCTTGCAAACTTTCTACAGGTCTAAGTTTGGGATGAGCTTCAATTAAAAAGCCATTTTCATCCGTATTTAATTTAAGTGTATTTATCAATTTAGCAGCATTAAAATTAGGAACGATCGCCTGAGCCAGAACAACCATATCAGCTTTGATCTCGATCTTCTTACTTGTTAAAGTATCTATTCCGCTGACGATCATTTTATCAGCTTCTTTATAAATGCGTGCAACCTTACCACGAAAATACACTATTCCTTCTTCAGTTACAGCCTGCTGAACAAACTCTTCATATCGTTTTCCACCAGAACGAATATCGATATAAAAAATATAAGGCTGACCATCGTGAACTTTGTGTTTATATAATTTTGCATGTTTAATCGTGTACATACAGCAAATTCTGGAACAATACGGATTATGTCTTTCCGGGTCTCGGGAACCTGAACACTGGATGAATACTATCTCTTTGGGAATTTTTCCGTCAGAAGGACGATGCATCTCTCCACCTGTGGGTCCGGTAGCCGAGAGTATCCTTTCAAACTGGAGACCATCAAGCACATCAGGATATTTTCCATATCCGTATTCAGCCATATTTTCCACAGGATAAAGATCAAATCCGGTTGCCACAATCACAGCACCTATCTCTTCTTCAAAATATTCAGGTTTTTTATCATAATCAATTGCATCTGGTCCACAGGCATCACTGCACTTAGTACAAGCAATCGGGTTAAATCCCAGACAGTTCTCTGTATCAATCGTAAATGTAGCAGGAATTGATTGAGGGAAAGGAATATAAATTGCCTTCCTCCAGCTCATTCCTTCATCATATTCACTGGGAACTACGACCGGGCAGACAGGAGTGCAGTCGTCACAAAGAGTGCATTTATCAGGATCGACATATTGCGGTTTTCTTTTAATACTTACTTTGAAATTACCAACAAAGCCTTCGATTGATTCTACTTCGCTGTTTGCAAATAATTTAATGTTTTTGTGTTTATTAATTGCCACCATTTTAGGAGTCATAATACATTGAGAACAGTCCAATGTAGGGAAGGTTTCGGAAAGCTGGATCATATGCCCGCCAATAGATGGTTCCTTTTCAACAAGAATCACTTCATATCCACCATCAGCTATATCCAGGGCTGCCTGAATACCGGCAATTCCACCTCCAATAATTAGAGCTCTTTTCGTTAGAGATGCAGAAATTGGATAAAGAGAGTCATTAAGTTTAAGTCTTTCTATCGCAGTTTTAATGATCAGATTTGCTTTCCTGGTAGCTTCTTCAATATCATCGTGAACCCAACTGCATTGTTCTCGAATATTTGCAATTTCAAGCTGATATCTGTTAAGACCCACTTCTTCCAAGGCATCCTGGAAAGTAGTTTCGTGAAGTGTTGGAGAACAGGCTGCTACCACTACACCGCCAAGTTTATGTTCAATAATGGTATCTTTAATAAGTTTTTGCCCGGGCTCAGAACACATAAAAACATAATTTTCAATATAGGCAACACCCGGATATTCAGCAAGTTCCTCCGTTAATCTTTCAACATCAACAGTTGCTTTAATATTTATGCCACAATGGCAAATAAAAACTCCGATTCTTTTCATTACAATCCTCTATATTATAGTAGATTCATACAAATTTATATTAATCCCTTTTCTTTCAATATTGGTTCGGGATCTACATAGTGCAATTTAGTCCAATTTTTATTCCATCCTCCTCCCAGAGCAATAGACATAAGTTCCGTGAAATAAAAAACCGGCATTTGCTCAAACTCTATGAATTCTTCTGCTGTTTCCTTTTGTCTTTGGTCAAGGTTGAAAGCACACAAGGGACAACTTGTTACAATTGCTTCACATCCTGCCCTTCTGGCAGAATTTAATATCTCAT
>CAYWPW010000049.1:0-10114 GCA_964460095.1 uncultured Candidatus Cloacimonadota bacterium | reverse complement strand
TTAAAAATTTTATGGATTGATGACGAAATAGAATTTCTGAAACCATTTGTGCTGTTTTTGACTGAAAGGGATTACAAAGTGAAAACTGTTTCCAATGGTTCGGATGCAATTGTGATGTTAGTAAATGAAAAATACGATCTGATTCTTCTGGATGAAATGATGCCCGGAATGGATGGTTTAACCACTCTGCGTGAGATCAGAAAGATCAATTCTTCCGTGCCTGTGATAATGGTTACAAAGAGCGAAGAAGAAGGTTTAATGGAAGATGCGATTGCCAGCCAGATTGCAGATTACCTGATTAAACCAATCAATCCCAACCAGATAATAATGGCAATAAAGAAGATTTTTCAGGCAGATGAAATTCGTAAAAATAAAATTGGTGAAGAATATGCTCAATTTTCAGCAAAATTAAATCAGAAACTTTTCTCTGCTCCCAATTGGAAAGAATGGTTCGATATTTATCAAGAGATTTGCAGGTGGGAGCTCACACTCGATGAAATGAATGACCACACTTTATCTCAAATGCACTTTTTGGAAAAATGGAATACAAACACCGAATTTTCAAATTACATCACAGAAAACTATGGAAACTGGCTCAAATCCGATGACAGACCAAATATGTCTTTTGATATCATTTCAGAATTTGTTATTCCTCAATTGGGAAAAAAAAATCCGGTTTATTTCATAGTTCTGGATTGTCTGAGATTAGACCAATATTATATGATCGAACCTTTCCTCAAAGAATTGTTTGAGGTTGAGCTTAATTTGTATTATTCCATCATTCCCACTGCAACGCCCTATTCCAGGAATTCGATTTTCAGCGGTCTGCTTCCCTGTGATATTGCCAGAAATTTTCCTGAATACTGGACGGAATCTTCAGATCTGGATACCAGCCGCAATCGCAATGAACATCAACTATTGGAGGCTCATATAAAAGATCTGGGCTATAACCTGGAACAAAGCAGATACGTTAAAATTTTCAGTATTGAAGAAGGTAATTATGTCTTAAGAAAAATCGATACTTTCAGTCATGATAAACTGGTAATTTTAGTTTATAATTTTTTAGACCTGCTCACCCATCATCGCTCCAAAAGCCAAATCCTGAAAGAAACTATACCGGATGATTCTGCTTTAAGAGCTTTCACCAGGCACTGGTTTTTGCACTCAACTTTTTATGAAGCTCTCAAATTAATCATAAAGCAGAATGCAACTGTAATCCTTACTACAGATCACGGTTCCATAAAAGTAAATAGAGCAAGCAAGATTATCGGTGATAAAGATACGACTACGACTGTGCGTTATAAACAGGGAAGAAATCTTTCTTGTAATGATAAACAGGCACTGCATTTGAAGAATCCTGAAGATTTTGGTTTGCCTGCACGGAACATCGTTGATAATTATGTGTTTGCAAAAGATGATTATTATTTTGTTTATCCAAATTCTTTTCACCAGTATCAGAAACAGTATAATGGCACTTTTCAGCATGGTGGAATTTCCATGGAAGAAATGATACTTCCGATTGCAGTTTGTAAGCCCAAAAAATAGTTAGGATGTTTTTTCCTGTAAAAAAATGTTGCCTTAACTCAAAACAAATGTATCTTTTATGTATAAACAAAAATAGGAGAATATAATGCAAGTTCAAGTTCAAAAATGGGGAAATAGTTTGGCATTAAGAATACCCAAATCTTTTGCGAAACAAACAAAGATTTCTAAAGGCAGTTTAGTCGATCTGTCTATTAAAAACGACAATTTAATTATTATCCCAATTCTTGAAGAAAAAGAGTATAGTCTTGGATCATTTCTCTCAAAAATTGATGAGTCTAACATCCATTCAGAGATTGATTTTGGCGCAGCAGTTGGTAAGGAATTACTATAATGTCTTATGAGTATATTCCAGAACGAGGTGATATCGTCTGGTTAAACTTTACTCCTCAATCTGGACACGAACAAGCAGGCAAAAGACCTGCACTTGTAGTTTCACCATCTTCTTATAATAGAAAAGTTGGTCTTGCATTATTTTTTCCAATAACTAGTAAAATCAAGGGTTATCCATTTGAAACCATTCTGCCATCAGATTTAGAAATAAAGGGTGTTGTATTATCGGACCAGATAAAAAGTTTAGATTGGAGAGCCAGAAAGATAGAATTTATTTGCAAAGTACCTGAAAATATTATTAAAGAAGTTGTAAAAAAACTGAATGTTTTAACAAAAATTTAATGAATAATAAAACAACCTAACCCTCATTGATGAATACGATTATAAAATTACGAAAAGAAGATGATACAATAAATCTTGCTAAAAAATTAGCTCCTTCCTTAAGATGCGGGGATGTTGTGGCTCTTTTTGGCGAGCTGGGTGTTGGTAAGACTTTTTTCACAAAACATCTCTGTAAATTTTTAGATGTCACAGAAAATGTGAGCAGTCCCAGTTATGTTTTAATGAATGAATATTCCGGAAAATTCCCGATTTTTCATTTTGATTTTTTCAGGTTGGATTCTAAAGATGAATTATTGGAACTCGGTTTATATGATATTTTTGATCAAGGAATTACAATTATTGAATGGCCCGAAATCGCAGAAAATTTACTCCCCACTAAAACTATTCGCATCGAATTTTCGTTTGAGGAATCCTATCGAAAGGCGAGGATTATTAATTAAATAAATAACATTTCACTTTTCAGTTTCTGTCATCTAACTTGTTGTAAGAAATATTGATATGGATTGCAATAGACAAATTTTACAAAAAATCTTGATAATAAGCAGATCTTCCTCCTAAACTCATCCTGCTGTCCTTCTCTTTTTTGATGAGAATGTGTAAGATATTCCAAAGAGAAGGAACATAAGAAAAGCAAGAAGAAATAGAAAAAAAAATAGCACGAAGTCATCCCTCGCTTATGATAAAGAGAGGGACTGAGGGTGAGTTAGAAAATATTGAAAATTCCACTGGGAAAAGTAAGAAACAGTTTCCTATATTGAACCTAAAGGCAATTAGTAAAAAAACTAACCTAATTTTATAAGATGAAATAAATTTATTAGAATTAAAATAATAATGATAATATTTCCCCAGAGAATTCTATTTTTTAAGTCTTCGATTTGATGACGATTCTCATCCATTCTTTTTTCCAGACGAATAAGTAAATGTTCTAATGTGGAAAACTTATCACTGAATTTATCAATTTTTTTCACCTTTCGCATATTCTCGAAATCTTTCACAAAGTGCTTTAGGATATCGAAGAAAGCATTAATCAGACCGGTAATAATGGGATTAGATTTTGGTTTTCCGTTATTTTTCTTCATGGAATTCTCCTTCTAAAACTTATAGCCCACGCCAAAATGATGAGTTGCATCCAATACATGAGTATTATAAGCATAATCAATATAAACATTAAATAATTCAAACTTCGCACCCATGGAATAACTGTTGGGTTTGTTTCGTACTCCGAATCTAAGAATTAGAGATTTGAAAACTTCGATCTCTGTTCCAGCATGAATTTCGGTTTCAGATTTTGTTCTGTCGGAAAGTGTTTTCTTCAATTCCAGAGAAGTTGTGACTCCTTCATATGGAAGGTAAGAAATTCCCATTCCGATTTTTCGCGGTAAACTATGATGATTATCTTCTCCAATTTTGGGATTATTCAGATTACTCACAGCAAAACCCAACCTGGTTCTTTGATGAAGAATTGCAATTGCTCCCAGATTCAATCCGAACGCTGTTTGATCTCCAAATGAATGGATGGATAGATGATAAAAATTAGCAACATATCCAAAATAAATTGCTGAATGAACATCCTTCAAAAGGGTGAAAGAATGAGCCAAAGCATAAATTTTCTCGCTCATCAGGTTTACATCAAGATAATCAACATCCATCGAAAGTAAACCCAATCCGATCGTACCAAAATTCTTGGGTAAATCCATGGTAAATGCTACTGTATTCAAAACCTGAAAATCATTACCAAATGGTTTTGTATAACCGACCACAAGATTATTTCCTGCTAAAGACAGTCCTGCCGGATTATAGAAAATACCGTTAGCATCATCTGAAGTAGAATAAAATGTTCCACCCATTGCACGAGCTCTGGAAGATGGTTCATAATCATCAAATACGCCAAACAAATTTAAAGAAATTAAAAGTAAGATTATTATTTGAAAAGTTTTCATTCCATCCCCCTACTTCAAAGGAGCACCAATTATAATCGGTGCTTTAGCGGTTTTCTTGCTGCCAGTATCCGCATTGATAACTTCCAGGTAACAAATGTATAAACCAATTGGAAGCAGATTCTGATATTTATCCCGTCCATCCCATTCGTAACGGGTTATTCCGCTCGAATTCGAAATAATTATATTTTGTGGAGTGAAGGCAAGTTTTCCTTCTGCATTATAAATTCTGAGAATTGCTTTATCATCTTCCTTAGAATAAAAATCGATAGTGATTTTCTCACCCGCATAAGGATCGAAGGGTTTGGGAGGTACTTTTAAAATTGCCTTATGAGTTTTCACTGGATAAGTGTAGGATGCAAGGTCGTATTCAAGGGTAACCAGAGAGGAATCATCCATTGCATAAGCTCCGATATTTACCGTAACTCCAGCAGATTTACCAGGGATTAATCCAAAAAATAATGTAGAATCTGCCAAATCCTGTTCAAGGTCAGCATAATATATTTTATCATAATAATTCAGTTTATACAATAATTGGGCTTCTACAATATGACCATCTGTATCTTCGATATTCACTGAAATCTGTAATGTGTCATTTGGTTCGGGATCATTTATTATCTGCATATTAGATATAAGAGGAGCTCGTTCCGAAATCTCAATAAGCATTATTGCTGATGTAACAACATTTAAAGAATCGTCAGTTGCTTGGATTTGTATTAGAAAATTATCTTCTTCAGATGTAAGAGTATTCAAGGCTGGTATTGTTGTTTCATAATTGTCATTTCCTATGCTGTTCATTTCAGTTTCCATGAAATCTTCATTACTTTCCAAACCATAGAATAATAATACTTCAATAATTGAACCATCATAATCAAAAACATTCGCAGTTACCGAAATTTCTTCATCAAAAAATGGATTTTGTGGAGATGTCGAAATATCCTCGATTATTGGCATAGTAATATCTATGTGGATATCTTCCTGGTATCCAGGTAGAATTTGGCTGTAATTGTTATATGCGCTTACAACACCATTAGCAATAATTGGAACTCCTTGTTCCAAATCACTAATGTCAATTCCTGTGGAATCCCAAACTCGGATAGTTATTGTTTCACCGTCTTCATCTTCAATATTAACATTATAACCACCACCGGCATAATAAGGATTTTCAAATAGGGTGCCGGAAACACTTACCATTGTGCCTTCCCAATATGCATGATCTTGTGCTTCTGGAAGAGTTAATGGAATTATCGGGATTTGTAATCCTTGCTGTAAAACTGAGTAAGAAAAATCAGTTATTTCTGTTATTCCATTGTATTCTTCAACATCTCCAGTCAATTGAATTTCATTTCCCCGAATCAAATCTTGTTGATACATGGAAGTAATATTGTAATCGAAAAGCAAAATTCCTCTGCCCGATTCATCTTGAACAAAAATATTTAACATAGTGCCATGAGTAATCCCAGCTCCGATTGTTACAATTCCTTTAATGGTTACACTCTGTCCATTATAAATGTTGATGCTATCCTGGATATTAGCTATCGGTGTAATAGTCTGAGCATACATTATAACTGGAAACAGAAATATCAAAACAATGAATTTCTTCATTTTTCCTCCGTAATTTTGTGCTGTAAAAACAATGAAAAAAATATCAATATCGCAATTGCGATTACTATAGAACTGTCCGCAATATTAAAGATAGGCCAGCGTTCCATAATGAAATCCGGAAAATCACAATCGAAAAAATCTGTAACCCGACCATATAGAATCCTGTCGATAAGATTACCGATTGCACCGCCTAAAATCAAAGCAAAAGCAAATTTCTCTGTTTTAGATTTTGAGCGAATATTAAGATAAATAAGAAGCAGAACAGCAACAACCGAAACGATAATGAACACCACTCTATTTATTGATAACGAACCAAAAGAAATACTAAAAGCAGCACCTGAATTCTGAACATGAGTGAGCCAGAAAAATTTGGGAGTCACTTTTATCACTTCCCCAACTTCGAGATAGTTTTTAATAACAAATTTCGAAAACTGGTCTAACAAAATTACAATTCCCGAAATCCATAAATATGAGAGTTTTTTCATTATCTTCTTCTATGATTTGCTTCCTCATTTGATTTACATTTTATGCAAAACTTTGCGTAGGGAACTACTTTCAATCGCTTTTCCTGAATAAGGCAACCGCAAATTTCACAGATTCCATAAGTTTTTTCATAAATTCGCTTCAAGGCTAAATTAATTTTTTTCAATTTTTCCATTTCTTGATTTAGATGATAAACGCGTTTTTCAGATTCATCAGTGTCTGTGCCCATGTCTGCCTGATGAAGCGAATAAGATGATAAATCACCACTACGATTCTTTGAGCCTTTTTTCTGGATTTCATCTATTCCATTAATAAGTTTCTGAGTTTCTTTTTTTTCAATTAAAAGAATTTTCTCATATTTCTTTAAAACTTTTTCTGCTAAAATTTCTTCAGACATGATTAATTCCTCATTTTATTTTTTTTATTAGATTTAAAATCAAAATTTCCAAATTCGCTTTTGCTACTGCTGCACTTGCTGTAATATCATCCTGGCTGTGAGGTTCTGAATGAAATATATTTCCAAGATTCGTTACTACAGAGATTCCTAAAATTTTTATTCCGCAATGAACGCCCACAATAACTTCCGGTACAGTTGACATCCCTACCAGGTCTGCTCCCATTTTTGCTAACATTTTGCACTCTGCTCGGGTTTCTAAATTAGGACCGGAAACAGCAACATAAACTCCGCTTTTTACAATAAAATGATTTTCTTCAGCAACTTGATTTGCTAAGAAAATCATTTCATTATCATAGGGCTCATTCATGCTGGGAAAACGATTTCCCAATGCATCGAAATTACTACCAATTAAAGGATTACTGCCCATCAGATTTATATGGTCGGAGATTAAAACTATATCGCCTTTATTAAGATTTTTATTCAAACTGCCCGCAGCGTTGGTTATTATCAGATGTGAAATTCCCAGGGCATTAAGGATTCTGATGGGAAAAGTAATCTGCTCCATGGAATATCCCTCATAATAATGAAGACGACCCTGCAGTATTATCACTTTTTTATTTCCAATATTGCCAGCAATCAGTTTCCCCTCATGAGAAGGAGCAGTAGATACTGGCATTTCAGGAATTTCCTGATAAGGAATAATAACCGGATTTTCCACCATTTCCGCTATCGAATTCAAACCGGTTCCCAAAATAATTCCGACTCTCGGTTCAAAATCAATTTTGGATTTCAAAAAATCAGCAGCAGCAGAAATCTTCTTTAGCATCTTCAAGCTCTCAATATGAAATTACGTAAAACATTTAACAAAATAATTATGATAAATGGAGAAAAATCGATCGCCATATTCGGAATCATCCTACTTAAGAATTCCCTCACACGACCCAGAACAGGTTCGGTAATCTGAATTATGAAAAGATAAATCCTGAAAAAACTACTTTGTGGATTGATTGGAAACCAGGATAAAACAGCTCGAACAATTATGATGATCATGTAAATGTCTATAATCTGAACCAATAAAAAACGCATTATGATAAAACCTCATGACAATTTCGGCAGCGAGCTTCGTAAATTCCGGAAGCTCCCACAATAATTGTATCTTTATCTTTTGTTAACCGCTGAGTACGATTTGCCGGATTTCCGCATTTCACACAAATAGCCAAAAACTTCTCAATATATTCAGCAATAGCAAGCAATTTCGGCACGGGACCAAAGGGTTTCCCCTGATAATCCTGATCCAACCCAGCTACGATTACTCTCTTTTCCATATCTGCCAATTTATTACAAACATCTACTATTTCATCACCAAAGAACTGAACTTCATCGATAGCAACAACTTCTGTATCTTCTTTCACCAATTCCATGATCTCTTCAGCTTTCTGTACTAATTGGGATGGTGCTTTAGTTTTGTTGTGCGAAACAATATGATTATTATCATAGCGGTTATCGATCTGAGGTTTAAAAACCTGAGCTTTTTGTTTGGCATATTCCGTGCGGTGAATCCTGCGAATCAGTTCTTCAGTCTTACCGCTGAACATACTTCCACAAATTACTTCTATCCATCCAGTCCTGTTATTAATTATATTCATACTTAACCTCAGTCGAACATTTATTTAAATTATGTTTTTTTGTGTCAAATTTTTTTATTCGTTTGTTTTGGGTGAAATATCAATAATTTTTTTGATTAAAATTCGAACTTGCTTTCTAATCTTCGGATGATATTATTTATATCTTTCTTAAGATAGGAAAATAAGTTGAAAACCTTTTAAAAAACAATTGACGTTAGAATTCGCATTCAACAATTTGCTATAAAAAAAATCGGAGGAGTTTAATGAAATATCGAATTCTGGCAATAAATCCCGGTTCAACATCTACAAAAATTGCTGTTTTCGACGATGATAATCCTTTGTTCACAAAGGCGTTACGTCATAATGCAGAAGAAATGGCAAAATTTGGTGGAATCATCGAGCAATATGAGTTCAGGGAAAAACTGGTTTTAGATGCGATGAAAGAAAATAACATTTCGACCGATTCGCTTGATGCTGTTGTTGGCAGAGGAGGACTTGTTAAGCCTGTTGCTGGTGGTACTTTTGAAGTCACTGAAAAGATGCTCGATGATCTTAGAGATCCGCATCTCTGGGGAAGAATTCACGCTTCCAACCTGGGTGCTTTCATAGCAAAATCTATTGCTGATGAATTGAATATTCCAGCCTATATTGTGGATCCTGTAACAGTGAATGAATTTCCCGAAATCGCAAAAATCTCAGGAATCCCGGAAATCGAAAGAAAATCACTTTTCCACGCTCTTAATATCCGTTTCACTGCTCGTCTTTTAGCAACGAAGTTAAATAAAAAACTCTCCGAATGCAATTTCATAGCTGTTCATATGGGAGGCGGCATCAGTATTGCTGCTATCAAAAACGGCAAAATTGTTGATGTCAATAATGCTCTTTTGGGAATGGGACCTTTTTCTCCTCAAAGAGCAGGAGCACTTCCAATCGGTGATTTGCTCGAGTTAGCTTTCTCTGGTAAATACACAAAAGCAGAATTGCTTTCTAAGCTGGCAAAAAAAAGCGGCTGCATTGCTTACCTGGGAACAGATGACGGAATAGAAATCGAAAAGAGAGTTTACAAAGGTGATAAAAAAGCGGAACTCATCATGAATGCAATGTGTTACCAGATGAATAAAGAAATCGGAGCTTGTGCTGCTGTACTGGAAGGAAAAGTGGATGCTATCTTTTTATCCGGTGGATTAGCTTATAATCCTTTAGTGGTCAAGCTTGTAAAAAAGGGTGTTAGTTTCATTGCTCCCATCCATATATTGCCCGGTGAAAATGAGATGGAAGCACTCAGTCAAGGAGCTGTAAGAGTGCTTAAAGGAATCGAACCAGCTCAATCTTATGAGTAAAACTTTTTCTGATTCGCAGAACTTTTTAGTTCGTTAATGCTCAAATTCCGCATTATTTGGCAAAAGAGTTTTTAGCAACTGGAATTTTTTTCAAATTTTTGAATTTTTTTTATTTTCGGTGTTGTTTCGGTGTTTTCAGTGTTTAAATTTTTTGCTTTCGGTTTAGCCGAGTTAGGTTTAAGATGAGATTAGTTTTTCTTTCTGTTTTGTTTCTGGCATTATTAACCAGTTGCAGCAACAAAAAGCCAGAAGCTGAATGGACTATTTTAGTTTATATGGCTGCTGATAATGGTTTGAATAATCATGCTATCGAAGATATCCAAGAAATGGAATCTGCCATGTTTTCAGACGAAATAAATGTAATTGTACAGATAGATCACAGTGCTTCAAATCCTGAACCTGGAGCCTTTCGATATCATATCTATCCGGAAGAAAAAAAGCTGATATCTTCTCTGGGTGAGATCGATAGTGGTGATTATCATTCTTTGATAGAATTTGCAAATTGGGGAT
>CAYWPW010000048.1:0-10142 GCA_964460095.1 uncultured Candidatus Cloacimonadota bacterium | reverse complement strand
GGTTTACATTTCCAGGAAAAAGGATTTTGATAATCCGTTCCGCCAGGCAACATACAGAAATATGGCTGAGATGACTGCTGCAATTGGAACTATAGAAGACAATAGTTTTGTGAAACAAGTACGAACAGAAACAGAAAATTTCAAGAAACTAATAGAAGAAATCAAAAAGAGAAATTGATATAATATGCGAGGAGATAGTTTATGAATCTTAAGGAAGCAAAATATTCTAAGTACGCATTAGTTCAGGAAATGATGGATACTATCAATGTAGTGAAAAATTTTAATCCGAAACAGACAAAAGATATAGCAGAGAAAATTGAATCTGCTGGAAAACTTCTACTTACAGGCGAAGGTTCAAGCCGGATATTTCCTGCCAAGCATGCTATTCGTAAAGCACTTACCTGGGGGCTGGATCTCAGCATTTCCGCTGACGGTTCACGTCAGTCTGCCCAATATGATCTTTCAGAATTTGCTGTTTTCTGTGCATCAAATTCCGGAAGAACCAAAGAGGTCGTATTACTGGCAAAAAAATTGGCTGAAATTGGAAATGAAAACCGGTTTGCCCTCTCTGCCAACAAGGGAACACTTCTAGAAGAGGCTTGCAAAGAGACGTTTGTTCTTACTTGTGGCTGGGAACAAGCAGTAGCAGCTACAAAGAGCGTGATTGAACAAGCTCTGTTTTATGAATCGATCCTCTGGCAGATAAATAAGAAAAACACTGCCACAATATGTTCAGAATTAGCCGTCAAGATTGAAAAGGCACTCACCATGCAGATCGAACCGAGTATAATTGAGACTGCAACTAAGGCTTCAACCATATATTTTGCTGGTTATAATGATGGGGTAGCAGAAGAACTGACCCTGAAAACCAATGAGATCACTCGCAAAAAGTCGGACTTTCTGGAAGGCACATATGCTGTTCATGGTATTGAAGAAGTAATGGATAAGAACGACATTGTTTTTGTAATTGATCCGATCGATGATGAAATTGAAAAATTTCAGGATGTTCTGGTTAAGGGTGTGGGACTGACAGTAATAGCTATTGCAGACAGAGATACTCCTTTTACTACTATACGTGTGCCGGATGCTGAAGAGATGAATCCTTATGTATATTTATGTGCAGGTTGGAATGTATTAGTGGAAATCGGTTTGGCTTTGAATATAAATCTGGATAAACCGGAACGTGCACGCAAAGTGGGCAATGAGTTTATTGGATAAGATATAAAATTTTAACGCGTTGTTTATTCTTTTAGGGAAAATACTTTAGCAATTTCTCCATCCAACCTTTGCCAAGTTTCCGATCTTCTGAGATCAAATATGGAATGTATATTGGCGTACAGGTTACCAAACAGGTGGTTCCCAGCGTGAGTCCAAGTGAAAAGCCTTTTGCTAAAATTTGAAACATAATCTATCCTTGCAGGTTAACAACCTGATTCTATTAAAAAATAGTATACTAAAAAATAAGAGTTGAGCCCAATTCTTTCCATTTTCGTGCTCCATTATTTTTTGATTTGATTGATTTGAATATATCAACAAACGTCAAGCGGAAAATTGCGAAGAAGAGTAAGCTACAAGCTTGAGTATTGCAAAACAGGAGTTTTGTAAGAAAAAACCTTCCAAGTAAAAAACCTGGAAGGTTTCATCAATAACTAATTATAAGCTATACTTTTTCTATATGTTTAACATTACGTTTGGTTGTGATCAAGTACATTGCAGGTATTACGTAAAGCGTCATAAAAGTAGATATAATAATCCCGCCAATACTAACGATGCCAAGTGGTTGACGCATCTCTGCTCCGGCATCTCCGATTCCCAGCGCCATAGGCAGCATTCCAAATATAATCGCCACAGCACTCATCAGAATTGGTTTAAATTTAGTCGGACTTGCTTCCAGAAGTGCTTCTTTGGTAGTTTTACCTTCTTCACGCAATTTCTGCGTATAATCCATGATCAAGATCGCAGCATTCACCACAATTCCCAACAGCATAATTATACCCATCATTGCCATCATTCCGAGATTTTGCCCTGTCAGATAAAGGCTTATCACAACACCGATCAAAGCCAAAGGTACTGTCATAAGGATCAAAAGCGGTTTGGTAAAACTTTCCAGAATAGCTGCCAGCAGCATATAGGTAAGCAGGATTGCTATCATAAATGCTTTCATCATTGCCTGAATATTTTCTTCCATCATTTCGCTGGTTCCAGCCCAATCGAAGCTAAAGCCTTCCGGTAAATCAAATTCTTCCTGCAATGCACGCAGGTCATTAACTACATTACTCAAAACTGCTCCGGCAGCAATATCTCCGCTGAATTTGGCAGATTTTATTTTATCACGATGTACGATCATTGAAGTCCCATTGGTAAATTGAACCTCAGCTAATTGAGATAACCTGTAAACACCTCTCGGGCTAATAACAGGAATATTCATTACTTCTTCCGGAGAATCCACCGATTCATCCATCAGTGAAATGATCATATCATATTCCTCACCATCTTCACGATAAGAAGAAGCATTTAGACCCTCTACAGATGATCGCAAGGTAAGAGCAAGATCATAAATAGTTAGTCCGGCATCAGCCAGTTTATCTCTATAAGGAACCAGGGTAATCTCAGGTTTTCCTGATTTCAAGTTACTATCAAAATTGATAAGACCTTTGGTCTTTTTAGCTTCAAACAGGAATTGTTCAGTTAACTCCGTAAGTTGTACCATATTGGTTCCTTTCAAATAAAATTCAACCGGAGCCTCACCACCACCCATTGATGATTGAGGAGATACTTTAATTTTGGCATTTGCAACCTGTGACAATTCCGAAATCAA
The DNA here is from genome assembly GCA_964460095.1 of uncultured Candidatus Cloacimonadota bacterium. Classification (GTDB taxonomy): domain Bacteria; phylum Cloacimonadota; class Cloacimonadia; order Cloacimonadales; family TCS61; genus JABMPU01. The sequence goes on along the minus strand of CAYWPW010000048.1, from coordinate 7,324 downwards.
TATGCTTACCATTTTATCTGTTGCAATATCCCGCTCTTTAATATCTACCAGAGTAACATTCATCGCAGCAAGATTAACTCCTTCATCCATTCTGCCCTGACTACCCAGACTGGTAAGGATTTGTTTAACTTCCGGATGCTGGGAAATAATTGATTCTATTTCGCTGTATTTATCTGCAGTTTGATCAAGATTATAACCCGCCGGTAACTCAAAATTTACACTAAACTTACCTTCATCACTACTTGGGAATAATTCAAAACCTAATTTAGAGCCAAAGATCTTCATACTTCCAGCAAAAATAACGAAAGCCAATACTGTGGTTGCAATTGCTGCACCTTTATTTTTTAAAACAATGCCTAATGCTTTGCGATAACCCGCTTCCCAACGGTGAAACATTGCTTCAAAAACATCACCAAGTTTATTTTTCTTTTTATCTTCCGGTAAGATGAGAGATGCCAGCATGGGAGTAAGAGTAAAAGAAATGATAAGTGAGAAAACAGTAGCAATGGCAACAGTAAGAGCAAATTCCTTTAAGAACTGGCCGATCATAGTATTCATCATAGCCAATGGTACGAACACCACAATATTTGTAAGTGTAGAAGCCATAACTGCTACAGTGATCTCGGCTGTTCCTGAATCAGCAGCAACACGCCGGCTGTGTCCCATCTCTTTATGCCGGAAGATGTTTTCCAGTACAACCACCGAATTGGTCACTAGAATTCCCACTGAAGTAGATAATCCCATCAAAGAAAGAATGTTTAAACTAAATCCCATCCATTGCATCACAATGAAGGTAGAGATGATCGAAGTAGGCATGGCGATAGCAACAATAAGCGTGGAACGCAGATCATGCAGGAAAAATAAGAGTACAAATCCAGTAAACAAAATCCCCAGTAAAACATTGTTGAGTGTATCGTTAACAGAACTGCGAATGAAGTCTGAATCATCACTTACGATTTCAAGTTCACTTCCTTCCGGTAATATTGGTTTAATCTTTTCTACTTCTTTTCTCACATTTTCTGCTACGCTCACAGGATTACCATCTGATGTTTTTACGATGGAAAGCCGCACAACGTTCTCTTTTCTTTCTTTTACCAAATTGTTGAAGAAAATTGAACGTTTACGAATTTCTTCTCCACTATCTTGAACATCAGCAATTTGATGCAGCTTTTTTACACCAAATGCAGTAGGAATTTCCAGATCTTCCAATTCCTTTATTGAAGCTAGTTCACCTTCCAATCGAACAGAATATTCTTGATCTTCCTGCTGAAATTGTCCACCCGGCATATTCATATTATGAGCAGACAATATTTGTGTAAGCTGGGGAAGTGAAATCATATTTTGATATACGGTTCGGTCATCCAGCTGCACTTGAATTTCCCGCTTTTGTCCTCCGGTGATATCTACCGAGGCCACGCCTTCGATTTGCGATAATTTGTCTTTGAGTTGTTTATCTGCAATTTCATATAGCTCTTTTCCATCCAGATTTCCGGTAAGAATAAGTTCCATAATTGGAAAAGCAGTCAAATCTACTTTATCCACACTCGGTTTATCTGCATCTGATGGCAAATTACGATTTATAGCGTCTACTTTCTGTTTTACTTCCGCTACAGCTACATCAACATCTTTCCCTAATTCAAAAGCTATTAACAGGATAGAGACATTATCCATGGAATATGATTCCATATAGTCTATTTTACTAATTGTGGATACTGCATCTTCAATTTTCTTTGTAATTAGATTTTCTACTTCGTTTGGTCCCGCACCGGCGTAAACGGTTTGGATCGTAACATAAGGTATATCTGCTTCCGGCATAAGATTTAAAGATAGTCCGAAGTAGGCTAATGCTCCAAATACTACGAATACCAAGATAACCATTGTCATCATCACCGGTCTGTTTATTGATATTTTTGATAAAAACATTTATTTCTCCATTTATCTGATTGTCATCCTGAGCGTAGTCGAAGGATTATCTTCCTTTATTATGGTTCGACTCCGCTCACCATGACAGTTATTAATCACTTATTTAATGCAAAGAGCATTGTGCAAAGTGCCAACAGCCAAAGGTTATTTGCCATCTGCCACAATCTTCACTTTTGCTCCATCATACACCAGATTCAAACCCTTCACGATCACCTGTTCTTCTTGGGTAACTCCATCAACTATTTCAAACCCACCATTTTCCTGTCCAATCTCAACGTAAGTTTTGGTAGCCTTTTCAGATTCTACTTTGTAAATAAAATACCCATTTACATCTTTTTTCACGTTTGAACGGGCAATGATCAAAGCATTATTATTTTTATAGGTTTGGATGGAAATATCACTGATCACATTACTTTTACAAAGATTTTCTGAATTCTCAAACACCAAGTCTACACCAAACGCATTATGTCCTCGATCCATGGCAATTGCTATTTCTGTAACTCTACCCGAAAGTGTTACGTTATTCCAGATAGCTGACGCTGCTTGCCCTTTTTTGATCTGGCAAACTTCATTTTCTGTAGCCCAGATACGTGCTTTCATCTTATCCGTTTGAGATACAAAGGCCAGTACGTCTTCGGCATGAACTCCATCTGTTTCGCGCACATTAACTGAAATCACATATCCTTCAATTGGGGCACGAACTTTCAACATTTGCATTACAGCATCCAGATTTGCTTCTGCAACTTTATACTGTGTTTCCACACCTTCCAGATCCTGCTTGGAAATACCACCTTTTGCATATAAATTCTGCATTCTTGCATAAGTTGCTTCAATCATTTCAAAAGCAGATTGTGCTTGAACAAGCTGGCCAGCAGGTGCATCTTCCGGAAACTCAAACATCACCTGTCCTTTTTCTACATAATCTCCCACTTTCACGTTCACTTTCTCAATTCTGCCACCTATCATAGCTGCCGCTGCCGACTGACGAATACCACTAAGATTGGCATTAAAAGATAATTCTTTGATGAAGGTTTCGGGCTGCATTACCTGTACTTCCACCGGAATTCCTTCTTCTTTGTAGATTTGTTCCATATTTTTGGATTCGACTTCTTCCTGTTTGGCGCAACCCAGGAAAAGCATCGTTGCTATCACAAATAGGATCATCAATTTTGATTTCATTTTTATCTCCATTTATATTTATTAAATTCATCTGTCATTGCGAGGTACCTCACAGTGAAATTCTTTCGAAGCAATCTTGTATTACTAACAATGCTAACAATTGAGATTGCTTCGTTTGTTTCAGCAAGAGCAAAAACTCGCAAAGACATAATTTATAATTCTCTGCCCATTGCTTTCTGCAATTTAGTATACGAGATCACAGCAGCATATTTAGCATTCATAAAACTAAGTTTTGCAGCTTTTAACTGCAGTTGTGCATCAATAATTTCCAATTGATTGGAAACCTGGTTTTCATAGCGAGCATTGGCTATTCCCAAACCTTTGGTTGCCAGTTCCACGTTTCTGGTTTGAACGTTCACCTTTTCCAGATCGGCCTGCAATTGCCAATAGGAATTCCGTACATCCAACTCGATCATTTCCTGTAAAGAGCGGTGATCCAGTTTCGACTGGTTCAAAGTATGTTTTGCTTTTTTTATCTTGGAATTATTGGAAAGCCCCGTGAATAGCGGCATGGAAAATCCAATTCCAACTTGATATGAACTACCCCAGTCATCACTTTCAATTTTTTCTGCATCAGCTCCAAAATAAGTGTAATCAGCAGTGATACCGATATTCGGCAGGAAATTTCCTTTTTCATAGTGCAGCATCACTTTACTCACATCTACGCCAATTCCAGAAAGTTCAATTTCCATGCGATGCTTTAAGCCACTTTCTACTGCGCTATCCAGATCAATCTCTTCCATTTCAGGAAGATCAGTATCATCGATCAGCTCAAGATTGGATTCATCCAGATTCAAATGATTGGCATAACTTTCCATTGCCAGTTTGGAATTCTTCTCTGCTTCAAGAACATCTGGTTCCAATTTCTGCACTTCCAATTCAGCTCTCAGTATGTCATATTCCGACACCAAACCTTCTTCATACATATCAGATACCTGTTGAAAATAAAGGTTAGCAAAATCCAAAGCTTCAGCTTGTATTTCTGCAACTTCTGCTGCTAGTTTGGTTTTGTAATAAAGATCGGTTGTATTGAAAATCAGGTTCTGCTCATCTAACCAATACTTCTTTTCCTGCAGGTGATAAAGTTTTCCAGCAATGTTGATACCATTAATTAATTTACCGCCCATGAAAATAACCTGGCTAAGTGAAACCGTTCCGGATAAGGAATATTCATCTGATTCTTGATCTGGGATAAAAGAACTAAATCCATAATCAATAAAGCCGGCAATAATACTGTCATTGTGAGTTGCTATGTTATCAAGTTCAGACTCTAGACTTGGCATCATTGGAATTGCTGAATCTGGTAGTTTCATATGTTTGTACCGGTATCCACCGGAAAGCGTGATTTGAGGTAGAAGGTTACCGCGTACATTGTTGTATTCCTGGCGGTATTTGCCCACTTCTTCCCGAGCTTTCTGTAGCTCTTTGTTGTTTTCTTTGGCCATTTCCACGCTTTCCTGCAAGGTCAATGATATTTGACCAAACAATGAAAAAGCAAGAATCAGCATCAAAATTGATATTAAATTCCGTTTCATTAAAATCCTCTCTATTCTATTCCATTAAATATAACTTCGATAGTTGTATCAATCATCTCATCAATATTCCAATTGGCTTCTTCCAAATACCGTCCTACGAATGCACCGTGAGTTACTCCCAAGATCATTAAAACCAAAGAATCGTTTAATTTGAAAGAAACTTTATGATTTTTGATGCCTTGTAATATCACTTCTTTTACCAAACAAAAATCTGCTTCCATGATTCGAACTTTATTCAATTGCATGAATTCTTTAGCTCTGACAGGTAAAAATTCCTTATCTAATAGTTTTATAAAAGGCATATTTTCTTTCATCAGATTGATCTTCATCTTCATATATGTACGCAGTTTTTCTCGCACATTTTCAGCTGCTTCTACTGCTTCTTTTACTTGCGCTTCAAATTCTCTAAGTCTTAAAAGAATCATTTCCATCATAATTTCATCTTTGTTTTTGAAGTAGTAGTAAAGTGCAGTTTTCTTAACGCCGCATTCCTGAGCAATATCATCCAAAGTTATTTTCTCAATTCCATACTTCAGGAAGGCATTCTGGGCAGCTCTTAAAATCTCTTCTCTACGAGCCATAATTCCTCCTTTTCCAATTTGAACTTTTCATTCATAAGTTCAAAAATTAAAATTGGGAAACTGTGTCAAATGGTTTTTTGAATTTTTTATTAAAAAGTTCGAAATGTGGAAACAAATACTAACTCTCCCTGCTGTTCCTCTCTTTAAAAAAACGAGAAAACATGAGATACCTACGAAAGATATTGTCTTTGCGAAGAGTTCTAATTATAAATAAAGTTTATTAATTACTTATCCTCAGAATGATCGTGTTCATCGATTTTAAATTCCCAATGAACATGCTTTCGAGTTTTAAACGTATAAACTCTCAGGAAATTCAGCATTTTGGAAATTATTGCCCTCAAAACAAATGGCTTTTAAAAGGTCACAATCCAAGATTAAAAAGTATTTATAGTAAATTATCAAAGCATGTTCATAGTGTTGGTCCTTTCTTGCAAACACGACATGGCTCATTATCTCCTGAATATTTTCAAGATGAATTTGATCCTTGGTTCAACATTTATAAAGATGTTCAAAGATATGTTAATATCCTTTTAGTTTTAGGATTTCCTGAAAAATTTGAAAAGATGACTGTAACTGAGCAAAATCAAATTTTAGATATAGCAATTGGTGCAGACTATAAAACACCTGTTAAAAATGCTTGCGGTATTTAAATGTTGAAAGATTTAGAAAAACAAATAACTAAAAATCTTAAGTTGTTCCCAACAACTCGATATCAAGGTAGTAAACGTCGACTAGTACCTTGGTGTTTTGAGATTATTAATAATATCAAATTTGAATCGGTTTTAGATGGATTTGGTAGCACTGCAAGTATGAGTTATTTATTCAAACTTATGGGTAAAAAGTTACATTTAATGATATTCTTTTATCAAATTATCAAACGGGTACTGCATTAATCGAAAATAGTAAAATCAAACTTCTACAATCAGATATAAATTTCCTTCTAAGTAATAATGGTTATAATTATCCGAGTTTCATCAAAGACACTTTTGAGGAAATATATTACTTTACTGAGGAGAATGAATGGCTTGATACGATTGTTTATAACATTAAAAAGTTATCAAGTATTTATAGTGGAAATACTTTAAAAATGAAGCAAGCCATAGCTTTTCATTCGCTTTTTCAAGCCTGCTTGATGAAACGTCCTTTTAATTTATTTCACAGAAAAAATCTAAATCTAAGAAAATCAGATGTCTCCAGAAGTTTTGGAAACAAAAAAACATGGGAAATTGAATTCCCAATTCTTTTTAGCAAATTTGCACATCAAACTTCTAAAAAAATATTCTCTAACGGTAAAAGCAATAAAGCAATCTGCAAAGATATCGTATCGATGAGAAAAGAAAAATTTGATTTAATATATTTGGATCCACCTTATCAAAGACCCAAAGATAAATACCCTAAAGATTATTATTCCCTATATCATTTTCTTGAAGGTTTAGTAGATTATGATAATTGGTCATCTAGAATTGATTTAGCGAGAAAACACAAACCATTATTTAAGATTACTTCAGAATTTGAAAAACATACGCTACTTCACAATATAGAGTGCATTTTGAAAAAGTTCAATCATTCTAAAATTGTTGTTTCCTATGGATACCCTGGTAAACCTACAATAAAAGAAATTGAAGAACTTTTATTAAAGTATAAGAATAAAGTCGAAATTTATGATACAATCTACTCATATAAATTAAATAAAAAAATGGAGATCAATTGCGCGAAGTGTTATTGATTGGGATATAAAAAAGGATTATAATTTAAATCTACTTCTGTTTTAATAAAATTCATGTTATTAATCCATCATAACTCCACCACAAACTCGGTTTCCCCCTTCTCATTTGTTTCCCAATGAAAATTTTAATCCATGATTCAGAAGTAGTTTTTTAACCATTGAGAAGGTCAAGAAATACAAGAAGTTCGACAACCGTTCGCAAGTTTTTCCATTATTCTTGTTTCCCTTCTTCTCATTTTTTCCTTGCCAACAATATTTAAAGAATCAAATTTGGCTCCGAATTAAAATTTAATTCAGTATTAAGTTAGAATTTAATAGGAGGACAAAATGCAGTTAAAAATAACTCAAGATATTCTATCTATAACAGAACTAAAGAAACA
>CAYWPW010000047.1:0-10260 GCA_964460095.1 uncultured Candidatus Cloacimonadota bacterium | reverse complement strand
GCATAAGAAATCAATTTATGTTATTTGCTTGACATTAGATTGGAAGTACAAATTTTTGCTTTAATTGTTAATCAATTTCGGAGGAAAAAATGGCGATTAAAAAACTTGATGATTTGATCGAATTGGCCAAAAAAAGAGCCAAAAAAAGAGTTGTTATAGCGTATGCCCACGATGATAATTCAATTTTTTCAGTTCAAGAAGCATACAAATTGGGTTTGGCAGATGCAACTCTTATTGGAGATGAGAAGATAATCAAACAAGCTTGCAAAAAAAATAAAATCGATTGTAAGAAATTCAAGATCATACACGAACCTGACGAATTAAAATCCGGCATGAAAGCAGTGGAATTGATCAGGAAGAAGAAAGCAGATATTTTGATGAAAGGTTTAATCACATCCGATAATTACATAAAATGCATTATCGATAAGAAAAAAGGACTGATGAAACCAAATGCTGTGCTTGCTCATGTAGCGATATTTGAAATTCCAACTTATCATAAGCTCCTTATAATCAGTGATGCAGCTTTTATTCCTCTACCAACAATTCAACAAAAAATTGCCATAACCAATTATCTCGTTTATACTGCTCATAATCTGGGAATAAAGAGACCTAAAGTTGCTATTTTATCCTTTACAGAGAAATCAAATCCATTATTCGATTCAAGTGCGGATGCTGCAATAATTGCCAAAATGGGAGATAGAGGACAAATAAAAGATGCTGATATCGATGGACCACTTGCTCTCGATGTTGCCATCGATCCTGACAGCGTTATGGTCAAAGGAATAAAAAGCAATGTTGCCGGTGATGCCGACTGTCTTGTCTTTCCTCAGTTGGAAGCATCGAATATTTTCTATAAAACTCTTACTAAACTTGTTCATGCTGAAGCAGCCAGTTATATTGCAGGAACTATTGCACCGGTAATGTTATCTTCCCGTGGAGATAGTGAAAAAACCAAGCTTTATTCCATTGCCGTTGGTTGTCTTATTGCGACTGATCGGAATAAGTAATGTGTGTCTTTTATGATTTATAAAAAAAAGCGATAAGGAGTAATTTATTGTGAAAGATAAAAAAAATGAATTTGCAGCTCTTCCCTATCCTGAAATGATCAAAAATCTTTCTGAAATTGAAATTCCAATCGATGGAATTCGAGGCTGGCTTTTACAAAGCAAAACCAAACAGGTCGTATTTTTTGATATAGAACCTGTAGGAAAAATGCCTGACCATTCTCATTGTGCTCAATGGGGCATAATGCTTGCTGGTGAGATGGAATTGGCGATTGCCGGACAAACAAAAATTTATCGTAAAGGTGATAGTTACTTTATTCCTGAGGGAGTAATTCATTCGGCGAATTTCCTGTCACATGTAAATGTAATCGATGTTTTTGACGATGCCAACAGGTATTCTATCAAAGGAGAAAGTTAATGGAAATTCGGAAACTCGAACAGGTTTTTGAGCATCTTAAGACAATTGAAAAGAAGACTATTGCCGTGGTTGCTGCAGAAGAACAGAATATTTTGAATGCAGTTAAAATAGCTGTAACTAATGGTTATGTGAATGCAATTCTGGTAGGAGATAAAACCAAGATCTCAAAAATCGCTTCAGACATCGATTTCAATATTTCCGGTTTGGAAATAATCGATGAGAAAGATTCAAAAATCTCTGCTAAAATTGCGGTTAAGCTTATTCGCGATGGTAAAGCGAATGTTCTGGTAAAAGGCCTGGTAGGAACAGCAGATTATTTAAAAGCAATTCTAAATAAAGAAACCGGTATTCTTCCTCCCAAAGCTATTTTATCTCATGTCACAATTCTGGAATATCCGACCTATCATAAGCTGCTTTTTGTAAGTGATATTGCTGTGATTTTTCAACCCAACCTGGAACAGAAAATTGCCATGACTAATTATTGCATTGAAGTAGCTCATGCTTTCAATATTGAAAAACCAAAAGTTGCTATGCTGAATTGTTCGGAAAAAGTTGCCCTCAATTACCAGAATTCTTACGATGCTGCCATCATTACTCAAATGGGCAGAAGAGGACAGATCAAAAATGCCATAATCGATGGACCAATGGCTATTGATTTAGCTGTTTCCAAGAAATCCTGTTTAACCAAAAAATTTGATAGTCCGGTTGGTGGTGATGCTGATGCAATTGTATTTGGAAATATTGAAGCCTGCAATTCTTTCTACAAAACTGGAGTTTACCTGGCAAATGCTAAAATGGCTGGCATAATCATGGGTGCAAAAGCTCCTGTTGTTCTAACTTCCCGTAGCGACAGCGATGAATCTAAATTATTTTCAATTGGTGTGGCAGCATTAGTGGAAAGTAAGAAAAATTGTTAATTATTCTCAAATATACAAAATTCTTGACAGTATGATTTCAATTTTTATCTAAGATAATAGTAATATAAGTAAAATATTTACTTTTCCTTAAAGAAAGGAGGTAGAGATGAAAAGACGTAACCAAGAAGAAACACCAAAAAAAGCTAAAATCACTCTTGAACTCGATGAAGAAATGATTAAAAATATTGAAAAAATCGCTACTTTAAAAAAAATTCCAGTTTCAGAATTGATTAATAAAGTTTTACATAATTTTGAATTCAACTTCAAAAGGCTGATTAAAGAAGAAAAAAGCGATATCTCAGATGAAGAAAAATACCTTGAATATATGGATTCTTTAAGAAAACTTTTATCAGATTCCAGTTTATCAGAAAAATCAAAAAAATATATAATTGGATAGTTCCAAATTAATTATTCGGAGGTGTAATGAGTTTAATCCGCTTCAATAATGAACAAAAAATGATACGTGATGAATTCAGAAAATTCGCTACTTCAGAACTCGAACCTATTGCTGAAGAGATCGAAAAAAACGGTGTGTTCCCAAAAGAAATCGTCAATAAATTATCTGAATTAGGTTTATTAGGTTTGATAATTCCGGAAAAATACGGCGGAGTGGAATTGGATGTAACTAGTCTGTGCATCGCTGTTGAAGAAATATCCAAAGTCTGTGCATCTATCGCCACCATTCTTGTGGTAAATAATTGTATGGTCGCCTATCCTCTGATGAAATACGGTGAAGAAACTCTGAAAGAAAAATATTTAAACAAACTTGCTGAGGGAGAAATAGGAGGATTTATTTGCGAACCGGAATTTGATCTTTCGGAAGAGAAAAATGATCTAAAAGCAGATGAAAATGATTTTATTTTTTCCGGTCATCGAGAATTTGTTTTAAATGGAGAAGCTGCAAACTTTTATTTAATGCCTATTAATACTCCTGAATACACGAAATATTACATATTGGATAATGACGCAAAAGGAATTTTATTGAGCCAAAAAAATCTACTGGGTATGCGAGCAGCTGGTTTTATGAATGCTGAATTTCAGGATTTGAAATTGAATAATGAAACTTGTTTTATTACTGAGGATAATAACCAAAAAATCCAATCTGAAATCCGTGATTATGCAAATATCGGATTTTCTGCGATTTCATCGGGAATTGCCCAAGCTGCCCTGGAAACCTCGATCAAATATTCCAAAGACCGAGTCCAATTTGGCAGACCGATCTCAAAATTCCCCATGATTCAGGAAATGCTTGCAGAAATGAAAATGAAAATTGAAACAGCGAGATTGCTCGTTTATGATGCAGCTTCCAAGATAGATAAAGGAGAGGATTTTTCAGTTCAATCTAAAATTGCCCGTTTGTATTGCGGAGAGATTGGAGTTTTCGTGGGACTTAATGCTATTCAGGTTCACGGTGGATATGGTTATATGAAGGATTATCCTTTAGAAAGATATTTCAGAGATGCTAAAGTTCTCCAACTTTTGGAAGCATCTCCCAGAATTTTTAAATCTAAAATTGCTAGCGAGTTATTAAAATGATATTAAGCGATAAACATCTTAAATTCAGAGAAAAAATCAGGCAATTCGCTGATGAAGTAGTTGCTCCAAGAGCAATTGAACTCGACCTAAATAGCGAGTTTCCTCACGATTTAGTAAAAAAAATGGGAGAGATGGGTCTTTATGGATTGTATGTTCCTGAAAAATTTGGAGGTTCCGGTAAAGACACTCTTTCTTATGCAATCGCAGTAGAAGAAGTAAGCCGTGCCTGCGGTTCAACCGGAATTTTTCTTGCAGCTCACACTTCTCTTGCTGTATCTCCGATATATCTTGCTGGTAATGAATCCCAGAAACAGAAATGGCTTATTCCTCTCGCAAAAGGTGAAAAGATCGGTTCTTTCGGTTTGACCGAACCAAATGCTGGAAGTGATGCATCCGGAACACGAACTATAGCCAAACTTGTTAATGATGAGTATATCATAAATGGTGATAAATGTTTTATAACTTCCGGTCATGTTTCTGATATTATTGTAATTACTGCAACCAAAGATCCTTCTTTAGGATACAAGGGAATTTCTGCTTTCGTGGTTGAAAAAGGAACTCCTGGTTTTTCACCTGGAAAAGAAGAAGATAAATTGGGTTTAAGAGGTTCCATAACTTCTGAACTGATATTTGAAGACTGCAAAATACCCAAAGAAAATTTATTGGGAAATGAAGGAGATGGTTTTAAGATATTCATGCAAACACTTGATGGCGGCAGGATTTCAATTGGAGCTCTTGCTTTGGGAATTGCTCAAGGTGCTCTTGAACACACGATCAAGTTTGTGAGATCTAATACGATTTCAGGGAAACCTCTTTACAAAGAGCAATCCATCCAATCTAAGATCGCAGAAATCGGAACTGAGATCGAAGCTGCCCGATTACTCATCTATCAGGCTGCTGAACTAAAAGATGCAGGAAAACCTTTAACAAAAGTAGCTGCTATGGGAAAATATTATGCTTCGCTAATCGGTATGAAAGCAACTAATACTGCTATCGAGCTTCACGGAATGTTGGGTCTAACCAAAAAATATCCTGTTGAACGATTTATTCGCGATGAGAAACTTATGGAAATCGGAGAAGGAACTTCCGAAATTCAGAAGATCGTTATTGCCAGAGAAATATTAGGAAAATAAAAAATTATGAAAAGGAGAAGTGATGAACTTCGCATTATCTAATGACCAAAAAATGTTAAGAGATGAAGTCAAGAAATTTGCTGAAAATGAGCTTGCACCATTAGCACAGGAAATTGATATTTCAGGTGAATTTCCCAAAGAGAGCATCAAGAAACTTGCTGATATGGGATTACTCGGTATCGTGGTTCCGGAAAAATACGGTGGCTCAGAATTTGATTTTGTTTCTCTGGCAATTGCTGTTGAAGAAATATCAAGAGCTTGCGCTTCAACTGGTGTCATCACTGCTGTAAATAATTCTCTTACAACTTATCCAATTTTGAAATTCGGAAATGAAGAACAGAAAGAAAAATATCTTCCTGACCTTTGTTCTGGAAAAAGGATAGGAGCAATTGGTATTACAGAACCGAACGCAGGTTCTGATGTGGCTGCCATGGAATCTTCAGCCGTATTGGATGGAGATCATTATATTTTAAACGGAGCAAAAAGATTTATTACCAATGGTACGGAAGCTGGAATTTTTGTTGTTTTTGCTTACACAACTAAAAAACTCAAGCATAAAGGAATCAGTGCATTTATCGTTGAGCGGGATACTCCTGGTTTTTCTCTGGGAAAACACGAAGATTTGATGGGAATCAGGGCAACCGGAAACTGCGAATTAATCTTTGAAGACTGCAAAATTCCCAAAGAAAATATGTTAGGAGAATTGGGACAGGGTTTCTTTATTTGTATGAATACCCTCGATGTTTCCCGTATCGATATCGGTGCACAAGCAGTTGGGATTTCTCAAGCAGCTTTAGATGAAGCTGTAAAATACTCTAAAGAACGTGTGACTTTTGGAAAACCAATCTGCAAATTTGGAATGATCCAGAATATGTTGGCTGAGATGGCTACTCAGATTCACGCAGCCAGAATGCTCGTTTATTATGCCGCCTGGTGCAAAGATGCAGGAATAAAAAGATTTTCCAAAGAAGCAGCAATGGCAAAATATTATGCTGCAAATATTTCGGTAGATGTGACCAGAAAAGCAGTTCAGATCTTTGGTGGCTATGGCTACACAAAAGATTACCCGGTGGAAAGATTTTACCGTGATGCAAAGATCCTGGAATTATACGAAGGTACATCTGAAATTCAGAAGTTAGTTATTGCCAATGAGTTGGTGAGATAATTCATTGAGATAAACAGAATCATTGATGTAAACAGATGAAAATTGATGAAGACAGATTCATTGATGGAAACAGAATAAGAATCGATAAAGAAAGATTTGTTTTTTTAACATTTTTCAATCTGTTTGCATCAATGATATTTATCTGTTTGCATCAATGATAAAAAATAGGAGGTTATTTTGGATATAATAGTTTGTATAAAAAGAGTTCCCCAAACTGCTGAAGCAGAAGTATCCATTGATTCTACGGGAAAAAGCATTCAGAAAGACAGATTAACTTTTGATATGAATGAATCTGATACTTATGCCCTGGAAGAAGCAGTTTTACTCAAAGAAAAATTTGGCGGAAATATTACTGTTCTCTCTCTTGGTTATCCTGATACTGATGATACACTTAGAATTGCTTTAGCAAAAGGTGCAGATAATGCCATCAGAATTAAAGCTGAAAATTTTGAAAACCTGGATGCTTTTCAAACTGCTCAGATATTAAAATCAGTTATAAGAACTATTAATTTTGATATAATTTTAACAGGCTGTATTTCTACTGATGATGCTTATTCTCAAATTGGAGTAACTTTGGCTGAACTACTTGAAATTCCTCATGCTGCTTTAGTTATCAAGGTTGATGGGAATGAAAAAAGAACTCATATTCATCGTGAACTTGAAGGTGGACTTATTGAGCATCTGGATATTAAATTACCGGCTTTACTAACAATTCTAACCGGAATCAATGAACCCAGATATGCATCCTTGATTGCAATTCGAAGAGCTGCAAAAAAAGAGATTCAACAACTTGGAAAAGAAAATATCGAACTGGAAGATTTAGTAATAAATTCGGTGATTGAAGAATTATATGTTCCACCAGTCACAAAACAGGTTGAAATTCTGACTGGAAGTCCATCTGAAACAGCAACAAAACTTGCTGAAATTGTTAAAGAAAAAGGTTTGATTTGAGGAGGTTGAAATGGCAGAAATATTTGTATTAATTGAACATAGAAAAGGTGAAATTAGAGATATAAGCTTTGAGCTTTTGACCTGTGCAAAAAAGATTGCAGAAAAAGAGAATCTTAATATCACAGCTTTATTATTGGGTTCGAAAACTGATCAAATAATTGACAAAATAAAAAATTATGCTCATAAGATTTATCTTTTTGATGACCCTGTTTTCGAAAATTTCAATTCCGAAATCTATCAGAAAAACCTGGTTGAAATTATCAAAAAGGAAACACCTATACTAACTCTTATTGGTCATACAGCATTTGGAATGGATCTTTGTCCTGCCTTAGCAACCGAATTAAATATTCCTTTTTCCACTGATTGTCTGAACTTAACATTTGAAGACAAGAAACTGAAAGTCACCAGGCAAATGTTCGATGGGAAATTGAACACTCATGAAATTCTAAGAGAAAATCCATCTTATATTCTTACAATACGTGCAGGTAGCTTTCCTGCTGTTGAAGGTAACTTTAATGCTGAAATTGTTAAACGCAGTCCAAAAGAAACAACAGAGCCTGAATATAGAAAATTTATAGAATATATTGAAGCTGCTATCGGTGATGTGGATATCACAAAATCTGATGTGGTGATAGGAATTGGCAGAGGAATTCGAGAGCAGGAAAACCTTAAAATGATCGAAGAATTTGCAGCATCAATCGGCGGGGTAGTTGGATGTTCCCGTCCCATTGTTGATGCAGACTGGCTTCCCAAAGACAGACAGGTGGGTTCTTCAGGAAAAATAGTGAAACCAAAGCTCTATATTGCAATTGGAATTTCAGGTGCTTTCCAGCATGTTATGGGAATGAAAAACTCGGATACAATAATTGCTATCAATAAAGATCCGAACGCCCCCATTTTCAATGAAGCAGATTACGGGATTGTTGATGATTTGATGAAGGTCGTCCCGATTTTAAAAGAAAAAATATTGGAGATGAAATAAAATTATAAAATGGAGGAATTATGGCAACAACTATCAAACTGAACTTAAAAGAAAATGAATATAAAATGCTTAAATCCTTTGCTAAAAAAGAGAATAGAAGTTTATCAAACCTTTTAAAAACTGCTGTGATAAAATTCATTGAAGAATCCCGATTGATTGATGATTTTGAAATGCAGGAAATTCTAAAAAACTCAGAATTAATCCGAAAACTTAAAACCGGTAGCAGGGATGCAAAAAACAAACTGGGAAAGTTCATTGATTAAATATAGGATATTCGAGACAAATCATTTTATCAAAGAATTCAAAAAGCTCGATAAATATCAAAAAGAAAAATTACAAGAAAAATTAATGAGTTACATTTATCCTCAACTTGTCAAAGAGCCCCATTTTGGTTTAAATATTAAAAAACTAATAAATTGGAAGCCAGAGACATGGAGATATCGAATCGGAAAATATCGTTTCTTTTATGAAATTGAAGAAAAAGAAAAAATCATCTATATAATTACTTTAGATACACGACAAAAGATTTACGAAAAGAGATAATATTATTAAGGAATTGTATATAAATTGACTGACCAGGAATTTATATGAAAAAAATCGGTGTCTTCGTCTGTCATTGTGGTAGGAATATTAGCTCAACTGTCAATATCAATGAGGTTGTTGAGGAAATAAAAAAATATTCCGGAGTTGCTTTTTGCACTGATTATACATATATGTGTTCTGATCCGGGACAGGAATTAATTAAAAACGCAATAAAAGATAAAAAACTGAATGGGATAGTTATTGCAGCCTGTTCTCCATCTTTGCACGAACTAACTTTCAGAAATACTACGGAAAAAGCAGGTTTAAATCCTTACCTTACTGAGGTTGCAAATATCAGAGAACAATGCAGTTGGGTCCATAAAGATATAAAAGAAGCAACTCCTAAGGCAATCAGTATAATTGAATCGATAATTGAAAAAGCAAAGCTAAATGAATCTCTTTCTCCTGTAAAAGTTAAAGTAAACCCAAAAGCTCTAGTAATTGGTGGAGGTATTGCCGGTATTCAAGCATCACTCGATATTGCCAATTCAGGTCACAAAGTGATTCTGATAGAAAAAAGTCCGTCTATCGGTGGACACATGGCTCAACTATCAGAAACTTTTCCAACCCTGGATTGTTCTCAATGTATTCTTACACCTAAAATGGTTGAAGTATCCCAACATGAGAATATCAGCTTATTTGTTTACTCTGAATTAGAAGAGATATCCGGAAGTGTTGGAAATTTCAAAATCAAGATCAGAAAAAAAGCATCTTACGTAGATAACTACAAATGTACAGGTTGCGGTGTTTGCAGCGAAAAATGCCCGGTGAGTGTAGATTCGGAATTTGATGAAGGTTTCGGAAAAAGAAAAGCTATTTATTCCCCATTCCCGCAAGCTGTTCCCAATAAACCTGTTATCGATAAAGAACACTGTACTTACTTTTTGAAAGATGGAAAGTGTGGTGTTTGTAAAATTGTCTGCACTTTGAATGCTATTGATTTCAAACAAAAAGATGAGATAATCGAAGAGGAAGTGGGCGCTATTGTTGTTGCCACAGGATATGAACTGTATCCAATGGAAAACATGATCGAATATGGAGCAGGGAAATATCCTGATGTGATAAATGGATTACAATTTGAGAGATTACTCTCTGCTTCCGGACCTACTCAGGGAGAAATTCACAGACCATCGGATAATAAAATTCCAAAAAGAATAGCTTTTATTTCTTGCGTTGGTTCCCGCGACCCGGAACATCATCTTCCCTATTGTTCCAAAATTTGCTGCATGTATATGGCTAAACATGCCTTGCTTTATAAAGAACATGTTCCGGATGGTGAAGCTATTGTTTTCTCAATCGATGTCAGAACCAGCGGTAAGGATTATGAAGAATTTTTCACCAGAGCAAAAGAAGATGGGAATATTCTGTACATCAGGGGAAAACCTGCCAGAATAATCAAGCAGGGAGATGATCTGGTTGTCTGGTGTATCAATACTTTAACTGGAAAACAGCTTCGTGTGAAATGTGATATGGTAGTTCTATCGATGTCAATGATCTCTTCATTCGGAGCATTGGATCTGGCAAAAAAATTAAGGATACATACAAATATTCATGGATTCTTTTCCGAAGCTC
>CAYWPW010000046.1:0-10402 GCA_964460095.1 uncultured Candidatus Cloacimonadota bacterium | reverse complement strand
ATCAAAGCAAAATCCAGAACTTCATCAACTTTATCTACCAGTATAATGTTCAATCCTTTTGTGATTTCCTTCTGAATTTCCGAAAGATTAGGCTCATTTTTCTTAGGAATTATCACATTATTTATTTTTGCTCTTTTCACGGCAATCAGCTTTTCCGCAAGTCCTCCAATTGGTAACACATTTCCGGTCAAAGTAATTTCTCCGGTCATAGCCAAATTGTGTTTTACTTTTTTCCCGGAAAGGATAGATAAAATAGCTGTAACAATGGTCACTCCAGCTGAAGGTCCGTCTTTAGGAATTGCACCTTCCGGGATGTGTAAATGTAAATCAATTTTTTTATAGAAGTCATCATTAATCCCAAATTTTTTAGCATGAAGTCGAGCATAACTATATGCAGCTTGAGCAGATTCCTGCATCACATCACCCAATTGACCTGTGAGTTTGAGCTTTCCTTCACCTTTTAATTTAACAACTTCTATCTGCAACGTTTCTCCGCCAAAAGCTGTCCAGGCCAATCCTGTTACCACTCCCACAGCGTTTTTTCTATTAACTTCTGAGTAAAGATGTTTTGGCACTCCCAAATATTCTTCCAGGTCTGAACTTTTGATTAAGACTTTATTCTTCGCTTTTCCTTCCACGAATTTCTTCACTACTTTCCTGAGGATTTTGGCAATTTGACGTTCCAATCCCCGAACTCCAGCTTCCCTGGTATAAAGTTTAATGATTTTTTCAATAGAGGTTTTTTGGAATTTCAAACTGATTTTATCTTTCACATCATGTTCGGTTATCACTTTTGGGATGAGATGTTTCCAGGCAATTTCAATCTTTTCATATGCTGTATATCCGGGAAGCTCAATAACTTCCATCCTATCGAGGAGTGGTTGGGGAATGGATGATAACGTGTTTGCAGTGGTAATAAATATTACTTGAGATAAGTCATATGAAAAATCGAGATAATGGTCGCGGAAACTATTATTTTGTTCCGGGTCTAAAACTTCCAGCAAAGCAGAAGCAGGATCACCACGAAAATCCATGCTCATTTTATCGATCTCATCCATCATAATAAGCGGATTCCTGGTTCCGGATTTTTTCATACTTTGAATTATAACGCCTGGTAGAGCACCAATATAAGTGCGTCTATGACCTCGAATTTCAGCTTCATCACGAACACCTCCAAGCGATAATCGCACGAATTTTCTGTCCATTGCTCGAGCAATAGATTGTCCTAACGAAGTTTTACCTACTCCTGGAGGACCTACAAAACAAAGAATCTGGCCTTTAACTTTGTTTGCCAGTTTCACAATTGCCAGATATTCCAGGATGCGTTCTTTCACTTTAATCAAGCCATAATGGTCGTCATCGAGGATTTGTTGTGCTTTTTTCAGATCAAAACTTTTTGCTACCGGTTCTTGCCAGGGCAAATCTAAAATCCAGCTCAGATAAGTATGAACCACTGAATATTCAGGAGAAAAACTGTTCAGTCTGGCAAACTTTATCAGTTCTTCCTCTGCTTTCTTCTTGGCTTCTTCACTCAGGTTCGTTTCTTTAATTTTTTTCTTAAAATCAATCAAATCAGCTTTATCTTCTTTGGTTATTCCCAACTCTTTATGAATTGCTTTTAATTGTTCCGTAAGATAGTATTCTTTCTGAAGTTTGTTTAACCTGCTTTTTACGCTACCATCGATCTTCTTTTCCAGTTTTAAGATTTGAATTTCTTCATTTACAATACGATAAAGTTCTTTTAGAGATTCATAAAGATCATTGGTCTCGAACAGCGTTTGCTTTTTCTTAATATCAAATTGAATATTTGCTAAAGCAAAGTAGAAAAAATCTGCAGGCTTAACAGTTTCGCTCAAAGGCATTAACGCTTCTTCCGGAATGGCTTTATTCAAATTTATGTATTGCATGAAGGCTTTTTTAAAAGAGCGGACTAAAGCTTCGATTTCCAATTTGGATTTTTCTGTTGTTATGTTTGAAATTCCAAAATAGGCGTATAAATAATCCTTATTTCTATAATATCTATTTATACTGACACGATAATTCCCTTCCACTAATAATCGCATATTTCCATCAGGAAGCCGAAGAACCTGTATTATTGTGCATAATGTTCCCATTCTGTACAAATCTTTTGCTTTAGGGTCTTTATCAAGATCAACATTTGTTTTTTGCGTTACACAAAGTACTTTATTGTTTCCGCCCAATGCACTTTCAGCAGCCCGGATGGATGCTTTCCTTCCTACAAGAAGCGGTGTAATTGTGTTTGGAACAACTATCGTATTTCTTATTGGAACAACCGGATACATTCCATAGTTAGATTCAGTATTAGCCATCTAACCTCCATTTTTTATTTCGATGTTCATGATAAGGGATTTTAAAAAAAAAATCGGCTTTTTAAGTCAATAACAATTTAGGATGAAATATGAAAAAGATTGAATCTATTCATCCATGAAATTACACGGATTTACATTAAGAATAAAATACTAAATCACAAAAGAATAAATTTTAGAATGTCACTGAGATGAGCTTCATAAAAAATCGATATTCATTATTAATAGCTTTTAAAAAGTTTTCCCCATTGATTCTCTTTTATCCATTTATTCACAACTCTTTTCCCTTTAATAGGGTACCAGAGCCAATCGTGATAAGCAGCAGAGGCAAAAACAAACAAATAAACCAAAGGAGTGTGAAACAGCATCTTTTGTAAAATCTTTAAGGGTGAATTCCACAATAAACGACCAGCACCAGTTGCAAAATTTACTCCAACTTCAAAATGCCAGTTTTCATTGGCAATATCTTCATCTCCAACAATTTCAATTTGACTAGTATCAGCAGTTCCCAAACCCAATTCGTGTGCTTTGGCAGTACAGCGAATTTTCATAGGATCGAATCCCATAATTTTTGCTGCAACAGCATCTATAGCCACCATATCTGAGGATGCTAAAATAATATTTTTTTCATGCGGAATAACAGTTCGCGGACCGGGACCGGAACCTGCAGTTGTTCCATCCATTATAGCAAAAAGCCCGGAATGAATCTCTTTCTGAATAGCCAGAAGGTCAATTAGAGTATCATGAATCCAGGTATGAGAATAATGCCGTTTTGAATTCAAAAGACCACCAAAAGCATTTTTCAGAGCACCGGTAAAAGTTGTGTAGGAATGTGTCTTCACAGTGGGAAGATGGATGATATTCTTATCAATGAAATATTCTGGAATTTTTATTCCTTCGGGAAAGATTTTATGAAGAGCAAGCAGCTTATGTTTTGGTTTGTAATCGATCCATTCTATATCATCCTTTCTGAAATTATATAATGTCGGAATATTATATTTCTCATAAACCGGGAGATATTTATTGAGTTTTTCTCCTTTAAAAGGATTTGTAACTACTGTATTGTTATGAACATCAACGATGTCTGGAAAGCCATTTTTTTGGAGGGCTTGAATAGTTCCTTCTAATTGCCAGGGTGTAGTATTTACGCCGGGATAAAGATAATGCCAGGTGATATTATCTTTCAAAATTGTTTTTTTAGATTGATCCAATGCTTTTTTTATACCTGCCAATTTGCACAACTTAACATAATCTTCAATTACGGTTTTTGGTGTTGTCCGCAGGATAGCAACTTTTGCTTTTTTCATTAATTTTCTCCCATGTTCATAAATATAAAATTATCTAAAACTGGCTACTAACCAGACTCCGGTAAGAATCAAAAAAAGACCTAAAATCTGTAAAGGAACTAATTTCTCGCTTAAGAAAAAGATAGAAAAAGAAACAACTATTATAAAACCAATGCTTGTCATAAGCGGATAAGCAATACTGAGATTTATTTTATTTAGAACATAACTATAAGAAACCAGAGCCAAAGCAAAAGAAATAATTCCAATCAAAACGTAAACGCTTTTGAACATTGCCAATATCAATTGAAAAGCATTAAATGTTACAAACTCTCCAATTCTGTTCATCCCGATCTTTATCAAAATATTTGCACACGCATTGAGTATGATTGCGATTGCTAAAATTAAATATACCATATCTATCTCCGATTACATTTGAATTTAATCTGAAATGAAAAAAACTACTGGAAAAATGCGATTATCGCAATTACTGCTACGATCCATAATATTGAAGTAAATAAAATATGTTTATCCCGAAGCATTTCCTTCTCTGGTTTTGCTCCGCCTTTTTCCTTGAAAATAATGTATAAATATCTAAAAATTCCATACAAAACAAATGGAACAGTAAAAATTAAATGATTAAAATTTTCATTTAAGATTGTGTAAAGCGAATAGGATATTATTGTAAGAGAAGCAACAATTCCAATCATCTGATTCAATAATGTTTCATTATAATTGGCAATCACCTTTCTGGTTAAATTATTTTTATCCAGACTGGATGAGATATATTCTTCCCGTCTTTTGGCAATAGCTAAAAACAAGGCTAACAAGATTGCACAGATCAACAGCCATTCGGAGATATTAACTCCAATCGCCAAACCTCCTGCCAAAACTCTTAAAATAAAACCTATTGAAACTATAAAAATATCAATTAGCACAACATGTTTCAATTTCCACGAATAAAATATATTCAAAATCAGATAAACTAAAATTATGATAAAAACATATTTATTTACTAAAATCAGAGATACTAAGCAGGATGCAATTAATAGAAATAGATAGGCAATTATGGCTTGATTCACAGTAATCCTGCCAGCAGCAATCGGACGATTTTTTTTGGATAAATGCAGAGAATCATCTTTTTTATCAAAAAGATCATTCAAAAAATAAACTGCACTAGCAGCCAGGCAGAAAGAAAGAAAAACCCAAAAAGTAAGAATTATATTCTCAAATTTCAGAAACTTTTGGGCAAAAATTAAAGCTGAAAAAACAAATATATTTTTGGAATAATGCGAAGGGCGAGCGGTTTTTATAAAATCTTTAATCATGTAGTTCTCCTGCGATAATTGAGGAAATATCTTTAATAATAATTTTTTTGGATTTCAGTTTGGATGCTAAATGAATGGAATTTGTAGTATAAACGTTTTTTATATTTTTATTATTTATAAAATCTGGAACATTGTTCATGAACGAATGAGTTACAAAAATGTTTATCTTACAATCCGGATTAGCAGCTGAAACGTATTCGGTTATCTTTTTTAAAGTGCTGCCGGAACAGATCTCATCATCAATTAAAACAATCTCCGCAGCTTTTTTTATGATCTCATCAAATTTTGCATTTGATTTTATAACCACTTTTTCTTGATGATTTATTCTCTTTTTATCAAAACAAAATCCCGGGATATTGAATTGAGAACAAATTTTATCAACTCGTTTTTTACTTCCTCGATCAGGTCCAATTACGATTGTATTTTCATGAATTATTTTATTGAATTCTTCAGTGAAAATATCCTCCTGTTCAATAATATTTAGTTCAGCCTTTAATCCGATATCCTGATTTTGAAAATGAGAATCGCAACAATAAATACGTTTAATATCATATAAATTCAAATGCTCAACAATCATAAATAGATTCGCTGTTTGGTTCTTATGAATATGATTTGTGCGGCTGTAAGGAAAATAAGGAAAAAATAAATAGTTAATTGCGATATTATTCCTCTTAAAATAATCTAAAAGAAAGAATAATCCGCAAAGTTCTTTATGAAGATTCGATGATAAATCTGCAATTATGTTCACATCTTCTTCAAAAGTATCGTCTTCAAAAGAATAAATGAAGTTATCATTGCTGAATTTGTATTCATGATATTTCAGAATAGCTTTTGATTGTTTTTCGATATTCTTCAGTAATGATGTTTCAGCACCAATTAAAATTATATGATTAATCATTATGCAGTTATCCCATTTTAATTTATAAATTCATAAATATGGTTCAAAAAAAACTATCACTAATTTTTCTTAATTAAGAAAATTATTCCTCATCCGGTTTTGGAGGTTCTTCCGGTTGTTGATATAGTTTAAAATACACGATACGATTATGCCTGAATTCCAATTCAACCCCTTCATCGGTTAAGCTAGGAATTTCACCGTGAGCGTAAATCTGTAACTGTTTCGGATTTACTCCGGTTGTAACCAGATAATTATAAACCGAATTGGATCTTCGAGTGGACAGGTCAATATTATAATCGTATGTACCACGCTCATCGCAATAACCATGAATAGCAAGAATATATGTTTTGTTTTTATCTAAAATCTCAGTTATTTCATGAACTTTCCACTTTTCTTCTTCCTTAAAATCATCCTTATCAAAATCGAAATAAATAATGGGAAAAGCATAAGGTATTCTTTGAATTATCGGTATTTTTTCCACTATTATTCTATCCGGAATATCACCCTCTTCCTCTTCCAAATCCGCACTGATTTTTGGCTTAAAATCCATATAAATTGTTATTTTATCTGGAATAGGAGGAATTCGAAGATAGATGTTTTGGGGAATTTGATTTGGATACATCGGTTCTGCTTTAATGTTTATCGATGTATCGTGAGCGTACCATAAATCCGTTTTAATGGGCGTAATACCAAGATATTGATCATCAATATAAATCTTTGCTTTTGTCGGTTGAGAACGTATTAAAATCCGAGCTTTATGTACACCTCTTGGAATTGTTTCAATTATATGAACTCGAGCGCAACCAATAAATGAATATAACAAAAGAATTAAAAAGAGTATCCTAAAAAAAATCTTATTTATTTTCATTTTTTCTCCATTTTTAATCAATTATTTCATGATAGATCCAATTCTTTTAAAACGGCTTTAACCGATTTTTCAGTTGCACTTCCCAGGTTATACAAGTATTTTGCAACTAACTTTTCCTGTTTTTCTTTTTGTGTATCCAATTCATTTTTGATTTCAGATTTTTTATTAATAACAAGGTCAAGATATTTTTTCAGTTCTTCTAAAGAAGAAAAACAGAAAGCAAGGTCAATAATGTCTTTTTCAACTTCAGTATGAATTTCTTTTGCAAACCACTTATCATTTCTAAAAACAAAAACAGGTTTTTTTAAAATGCTATATTCCAAAGCTGTGGTTGTACCTGTATCTGTTATCATTATGTCGGAAAGAGGATAAAGTTCCTGAGTATTCGGTCTTTTAACCAGAATTACATTTTCAAATTTATCCTCCAATTTTTGTAAACGTTCTTCCCAGTTCATTTCTTTGTAATGAAAATAAATATAATTATGCGGTTTGATAAGAACTTTATATCCAAACGAAACTAATATTTCGATTAATTCCTCATAAAAAAGGAAAAGAGAACCATATGAATTCCAATGAGGTGCATAAAGCAAAACAGGTTGATTCTCGATTTTATATATTCGTTTTAATTCCTCGGTTAAAGGATTTTTCTTCTTAAGAAGGATATCAAGTTTTGGATATCCGGTATTATAAACTTTAGGCTTATTTTTTTTGCCCTTATAAGTCCAGTTTATAAATTCGTTAAATTGTGGTCCAATGGAGAAATGAATATCAAATCTATTAAGGACTTCTTTTTTGGGATAAAGCGGATACACTCCGGAGCCGTGATAAGTTTCAACTGTCTTTGTTTTTAGCAATGAAATCGGGAAATCAGGACCATTGATATCTCCAGTAATAAATAAATCAAAATTTATAAAGATTGAGATATTATGAGAAATGAGATATTTTCTTCTTACTTCTTGCAGTAAATATTTTTTAAGCCTTTTGTTTGGTTTCCAATACGAAAAAAAAACTTTAATCTTTTTATTATTACTAATCTCTTTATATGTCGATTGGAAAAGATCGAAATAATAATCATAATGCAAGTTGTAAACAATGGTTTTGATCCCATGTAATTTGCAAAATATTATGACAATGCTATAATAGATAATCTTGAAAATAATTAAAGGATTCTTTAAGAATTCAATTAAAAATCTTACCATATTACAATCTCAAACTTTTAAATGACATAATTGTTTCTTTAAACATTCTTTTGTCATTATGATTCATCACAATGAAATATCCTGTAATCAAATAGGAAATACCAGCTAATGAAGCAACACTAATAAGATTAAAAAATTTCCAAGATTCAATAGAGATTTTTGAAATAAAGAATAATATTAACAAAATAGGAATTATCGAGTTGAATGCAATCGGAATAAAAATATTAGTAAAATACTGCCAGATTTTGATTTTACTGAACCTGCAAGCTGCCGGGAAAATAATGAAAACACTTAAAAAGACATTTGGAACTAAAGTACCCATCGCCACACCGATAACACCAAAAAGTAAGATAAAAACAATACTGAGCCCAATATTTATTACACTTTCAGCAGTTCCAACTACTGCCAGGAATTTATGTGATCCGGTCATAAGCAGAACATTAGCTGATCCGCTTCGAAAGATTATCAGAAAATACATCGATATGTTCATTAGATAAGTAATTGTTAATATTTCAGGATCTGTAACTTCAAGCCAGATATAGAGAATCGGTTTTGCTAACAAAGTTAGAATAATAAAAAAAATCGTGGTAATAAAAGTTATGAATTTGTTACTGTTAATAAGTATTTCTCTTAATCTTTCATGTTGACCATCTTTATAAAGAGAAGCAGCAATTGGACTTAGATTTCCCTGAAATTGATTGGATAACTGTGCTAATATCCAGGCAAGTCTGGAGCCAATTTGATATATTGCTACTGAACTAAGACCAAGCATGGCACCCACAATTATTTGATCGGTTTTGTAAATTATCATATTTGCAAACATAACAATATAAGCAAAAAAGCTAAAACCCACAAGCTCTTTTAATAAACTGAAATCAAAATATTTAATTGAGATTTTCAAATTGGGAATAAGTTTCAATGTAATCATTGCTAAAACCAAGTGTGATAAAAAAATAACACAAACGGAATAAACAGCCAACATTAAAAGACCATAACCAAACTTAAAAATCAGGAATATCCCTAAAAAGTTTACAAATATTGTAATCAGTCTTACTATATTTCTTATGTAGATTTTATTTAAACCAATGAGAATCTCATTAAAAACACCTGTGGGAAAAGCGAAAGCTATCAAAATTCCGAAAAATAAGAAAACCTTTTGATAGTAAGCAATATCTGCTCCTTCCGGAAATTTAAAAATTAGAGCTAAGTTGGATTTAAGAATAATGGTGGCAATAATTATGAATACCGACATTACAGAGTAAGAGAAAATAATTGTGCTGAGTTGCCGGTTGTAGAGCTTGTATTCATGAGTAACGGATACCTCTGCTGTAACTTTTTTGGCTGAAGTTCCAAATCCGAAATCCAGAAGAAGTGAATATCCGAATATTGACCAAATCAATGCCCAGAAACCGTAGGAAACTTTACCGAGTCCCAGAAAGAGTAACCTGGTAATAAAGATCTGGGTAGCAAACTTTGCCACAACCAGAACATAATTGGCAACTGTATTTACTAAAACTATTTTTTTTAGATTTTGTTTTTCAGGTTTCATACTTTTTTCAGTTGGAAATACCCTTCAATAGATTTATCAAATTAATTCAAATCAATCGTCGGATAAATTCCGTTACATGTTCTGCTGGCAAAATATCGACTCCAGATAGACTCTTGAGTGTATAGAGCAATATTACGAAAGTAACAATCATACCAATACCAATTATAAAATAAATAATTAAACGAAAAACCATTACTATCGCTCGATTACCTTTCTGATCTGGAGTAATTTGGATATTTCTTCGTTGATCAATTCCGAAAATCAAAACAAAATACCAGCGTTTAAAAAACCAGAAGGTAAATCTCACATCTAAGATTTCTTTTCCAAAAGCTGGGGGAAGAAGCCGTTTAAGAACATTGCGGATTTCAGTTTTCTGTTCCCGATTCAAAGTTTTCTTAATCGTGGGATTGATATTTCTCAGGTAGCTCTTTTCCTCAAAATCCTTAGCTTTTCTATCGTACATAAGAAACTCTCCTTGTTTTGCCTGTTTGTTTGGAATATTTCTTTTCGATTTTACTCATTGCAGCTATTAAAGCAAAAGCCATCATTAATTGATAAAAATTATTCGTTTGTTTCAATACCCATTCCAATGAAGACTCCAAGTAAATTCCCAGAAGCCCTCCCATCAATCCAATTGTGTAATAATGATAATCTGTCTTTTGAAATCTGAAGTAATTATAAAAATTTCTAAAATAATAATAAAAAATTAAGAGTAAAAATACCACCAAATTATACCATCCGGTTTCAGCAGCGATCATAAGATAAATAGTTTCAACGCGAGCATGGCGAGAATCTTCTGTAGTACCTTCAATATGGTCGCTGTAGGGATAGGGAGGATTCACCTTTATTCCCCAATTATTCAAACCTACTCCTAGAGTTTTGTCGTCTGCCATTCTCACTGCTGCCTGAGCTAACAAAATACGTAAATTTGCTGATGCAGCTGGGGCTGT
>CAYWPW010000045.1:0-10475 GCA_964460095.1 uncultured Candidatus Cloacimonadota bacterium | reverse complement strand
TTTTCTCCTGAACGAGTTGATCCGGGAAATAAAGATTATAAGACGAATAATACTCCCAAAGTTGTTGGTGGTGTAACGGAAAAATGCAATAAAATTTCAAAAGTTTTCTATGAAAATATCTTAGATGCAGAAATTTATCTGGTTTCATCTCCGGCAATTGCGGAAATGGAAAAAATTTATGAGAATACTTTCCGAAATATAAATATCGCCCTGGCAAATGAAATGACAATCTTATGCGAAAAAATGGGATTGGATGTATGGGAAGTGATTGAAGCTGCTAAAACCAAACCATACGGATTTATGGCTTTTTATCCCGGACCCGGCATCGGTGGTCACTGTATTCCTCTGGATCCATTCTATCTAACCTGGAAGGCAAGAGGATATAATTATCACACACGTCTGATAGAACTTGCCGGTGAGATAAATAATGCCATGCCGGAATTCGTTGTAAACAAACTGAGCAAGCTTCTTAATAACAAAGGATTGGCATTATCTAAATCGAAAATTTTGCTTCTGGGAGCTGCTTACAAAAAAGATATTGAAGATATGCGCGAATCTCCCATTCAGGATGTGATAGTAATCCTGGAAAAAAATGGAGTAACTTTTGATTATAATGATCCGCATATCCCGGAATTTCATAATGAACTGAACGGTAAAAATTATAAATCCGTCGGTTTAGATAACATCGAAGATTATGATGCTGTCTTAATTATCACAAATCATACATTTTATGATTATGCAGATATCATCAAAAGAGCGAAATTGATTCTTGATACAAGATATGCTACAAATGGGATAAAAGCTGATAATTTAGTTAGATTATAAATGGCAACCCATAAACCCGTTGAAGTTCAAGAATTGTATGGCGACCTCAATTCTGCTGAGGGAGAACAAAAATGGTTTGTTGTGCACTCAAAACCACGTCGCGAAAAAAAATTAGCCGAATATTCGCTAAGAAATAAAATAAATTATTATCTTCCCCAAAAGGATAGCGTTCGAATCTATAAATTTCGAAAAGTAAAATTCACAAAACCGCTTTTTCCCGGATATATTTTTATCAAGTGTACTCTCAAACAGCGAGATACTCTAATCATCACAGGTCATACAGCTTATTTTCTCCATATTCCTGATGAGAAAAAACTTTTAGAAGAATTAATGCAGATTCATTCTGGGAAACAAAAGGGCGCTGAATTCAAGGAAACCAGGTTTTTGGAAAAAGGAATTAGAGTGAAAATTATCTCCGGACCATTTCAGGACTTGACAGGAGTTGTGGAAAATCAAAATGATGTGAGGGAAGTAGTTTTGCAGGTAAATTTATTAAAGCAGGCAGTTTCTGTTTCAGTAAGTTCAGACCAGGTTAAAGTATTGAAATAGGGTTCTGGGTTCAGAGGTTCACGAATTCACGTATTCACGAGTTCTCGAGTTCTGGGTTCAAAGAGGGAAACAAATGAAAATATTAGTTACTGGTGGGGCAGGATTCATTGGTTCAAACGTGGTTGACGAATATATAAACCTGGGTCATGAAGTGATAATTGTAGATGATCTCAGTACCGGATTCAAACATAATGTAAATCCCAAAGCTAAATTTTACGAATTGGATATTCGTTCAGCTCAAATTGAAAAAATTTTTGAAAAAGAAAAGCCTGATATTGTCAACCATCATGCAGCTCAGATCAGCGTACCTGTTTCGGTTCAGAATCCGCAATTTGATACAGAAGTAAATGTTGTGGGTTTTCTGAATCTTATGCAAAATTGCGTTAAATTCAAAGTTAAGAAAGTAATTCTAATTTCATCTGGAGGAGCCATTTACGGAGAAGCAGATGAATATCCAACTACTGAAAATTACAATCCCATCCCGCTTTCTCCTTATGCAATCAATAAATATGTCTGTGAAAAATACCTGCATTTTTATTATCATCAATATGGTTTGAATTATACGGTTCTGCGCTATGCCAATGTTTTTGGACCGCGTCAGATTCCTCATGGTGAAGCAGGAGTCGTTTCGATTTTCATCACGAATTTCAGGGATAATAAAGAAATCCATCTTTATTCTTTTGGGAATGAGCCTGATGGAATGATTCGTGATTATGTGTATGTGAAGGATGTAGTTCGGGCAAATGTAACAGCACTGAAAAAAGGTGATTTAGATGCATTTAATATCGGAACTAATTTGGAAACAACCACTGGTCAATTATATCGAGGAATATCAAAGCAAATGAATGTAAACGTCGAACCGATACGAGCTGATGCTCGACCGGGAGATATCAGGAAAAGTTGTTTGAACATCGAAAAAGCAAAGAATGAATTGGGCTGGGAACCAAAATATTTTTTGCAAAACGGAATAAAAGAAACAATTGATTTTTTTATTAAGAAAAACAAGGAGTGATTATGGCTGGTTTCGAAGAAATTAAAATCGATCAGATGAAAATGCCAAAAGTTACAATGAAGAAATTCCTGATCTTTATTATAATTCTGGCAGTTATCATTTTCATCTTTACAGGCTTATACACAATTAATCCGGAAGAAGTGGGAGTAATTCAACGATTTGGTAAATACATCAATATAACCGAACCCGGATTGCATTTCAAGATACCTTTCGGTGTGGACAAACTCACAAAAGTAAAGGTGAAACATGTGTATAAAGAAGAATTCGGATTTCGAACATTACAATCGGGCGTGCAGACCAAATATTCTGCTCGCAGTTATGATTATGAATCTATCATGTTAACAGGTGATTTGAATATCGCAGATGTGGAATGGATAGCTCAATATCGCATTAAAGATCCTGTAAAATATCTTTTCAACATTAGAAATATCGTAGAAACAATACGCGACCTGACGGAATCTGTAACCAGACAAATAGTTGGTGACAGAAGCGGTGATGAGGTTATCGTTCTCAATCGTAAAGAAATCGCTGATGAAATTCAGATTTTGTTACAGCAGAAATTGGATGATTATGAAGCAGGAATCGAAATTTATACAATTAATCTTCAAAATGTAAATCCTCCGGAAAGAGTTAAACCTGCTTTCAATGATGTAAACTCTGCCAAACAGGAAAAAGAGAGAATCTTAAATGAAGCCTGGCAACAATACAACAAGATAATTCCGGAAGCAAAAGGTAAAGCAAAAAGAACTATCGAAGAAGCCGAAGGTTATGCTGTTAATCGAGTTAATCGGGCAAAAGGCGATGCAGACCGTTTCATTCAAATGTACAACCAATACAAGAATGCAAAATCAATTACTAAAAAAAGACTTTACCTGGAAACAATGCAGAAGATCCTTCCTAAAGTGGAAAAAGTCTTTATTATTGATGAAGATCAGGCTGGAATTTTACCTCTTCTTAATTTAGATAAGGGAGGGAAATAATCATGAAACTGAATAAATCAATTCTAATAATAATTGTAATTGCAATTATCGTTATTTCCAGTGCATTGTACATCTTAGATGAAAGACAACAAGCAATTATCACTCAATTCGGAGATCCTGTAGGCGGAGCAATCACAAACGCCGGTTTACATCTTAAAGTACCTTTTATCCAGAAGGTTCACTACTTTGAAAAACGAACCTTAGAATGGGATGGTGACCCCAAACAGATTCCAACCTCCGATAAAAGATACATCTGGATAGATATATTTTGCCGCTGGAAAATTGTAGATCCGCTCAAATTCTATCAAACAACCAGGAATGAAACTTTTGCGCACAGCCGTTTAGACGATGTAATCAGCGGTACAACTCGCGATATTATCAGCTCACATTCACTTATCGAACTTGTGCGAAATTCCAATCGGAAAATGACTTTTTCTGAAGAATACGAATTAAATCTAATACAAGATATTATTGAAGAACCCATCGACTTTGGAAGAAGTAAAATTGCTGAAAAAATCTTTGAAATTTCATCTCCTCTTATTGCTGAATATGGTATCCAAGTTATCGATGTAAAAATCAAACGCATAAATTATGTTCAGGAAGTTCGGGCAAAAGTTTATGAAAGAATGATTTCCGAACGCCAGAAAATTGCGGCAAGATATCGTTCCGAAGGTGAGGGGAATTCTGCTGAAATCCTTGGCAAAATGCAGCGAGAATTAGACCAGGTTCAATCTGAAGCTTATAAAACAGCCCAGGAAATCAAAGGTAAAGCAGATGCAAGTGCAATCAAAATTTATGCAAATGCTTACAATAGAGACCCTGAATTTTATGAATTTCTCAAGACACTGGAAACTTATGAAAGTACGATCGATAAGAAAAATACGCTCATCATGACTACAGACAGCGATTACTTCAAGTACTTTAAAAATATTGAACAAAAATAGTAAAATGTGTGAAAAATTCTCCAACGAATATTGGATGAATTTTGCCTTGAAAGAAGCTCGATTGGCACTTCTGGAAAATGAGGTGCCAATCGGTGCTATATTGGTAAAAAATAACAAAATAATTGCTGCTGAACACAATCGGACCGGACAACTGAACAGCGGACTTGCCCATGCAGAAAAACTGGTAATCGAAAAAATAATTTCTTGCGGGGAAAAATACCTTTATGATTACTCTCTTTTCGTAACAGTTGAGCCTTGTTTAATGTGTACAGGAATAATAATCTGGGCTAGAGTTGGAAAAGTGATTTTTGGATGTTACGATCCTAAAGCAGGAGCAGTTGGCTCAATTTATAATACTCTTTTGGATAAAAATTTTAATCATCATCCTGAAGTGATTTCCGGTGTAAAAGAGAAAGAATGTTCAGAACTTCTGAAAGATTTTTTTAAAGATAAGAGAAAGTTGTGATTTGCGGAGAGTTGCCGGAGCGGTTGAACGGGGCGGTCTCGCCCTGATAGGCATCAGGGCGCCATGCTGAATAGCAAGGCGAAAACCAAATAATGTATTATGTGTATATTTTAAAAATGTGTAATAAGCAATTGTACACTGGATTTACATCTGACTTGAAACGTAGATTGAAAGATCATGAATCAGGTAAGGTTAAATCCACAAAATTACGTAGACCTTTGCAACTGATTCATTATGAAGCTTACAAGCTAGAAAGTGACGCACGAAGAAGAGAGAAATTTCTTAAAACATCTGAGGGTAAAAACTTGCTTCATAAACAAATCAAAGATATATTTAGTTCCTTTTAAAATAATTATTTACGGAGAGTTGCCGGAGCGGTTGAACGGGGCGGTCTCGAAAACCGTTGTTCCGATTGTCGGAACCCAGGGTTCGAATCCCTGACTCTCCGCCAGTTAAAAAAAACTGCGAAAGCAGTTTTTTTTGTTAATTGGTTAACTGGTTAATTAGGAAATCAGGACTATATTTAGAAGGGATGAGAACCCGATTCTTCTTGCTGAAAAGTATGCTAAGATTTTATATCTTGTAAAAACAATTCAATCCTATCTAAAAACTCAGTTGAAAAATATCAAAATAAATTCAATAAAACAGGGCTTTCTTAAACTTTTCATAATTCTACACTGCACCTTTGCACTTCAGCTCCTTTCCTCTGTTTCTCATCATTTTCACTCAATCACTTTATCTGCTTCTTTCAAAACATCTTCAGGGAATAAAATGTTCAACTCATTTGCTACTTTATTATTGATCCACAATTTTTGGGGAATGAGCTTCTGTATTGGAATATCTGCTGGCTTCTCTCCTTTTATCACTCTGATCGCAAGTTTTCCCGTTTCCTTTCCAACCGTGTAAAAATCAGCACCTAAACCAAAAAGTATTCCTTTTTCCACATGAGTGGGATCATTGGTGACTACGGGAATATTATTCTCTTTACCAACTCTAATGATTGCATCTATGGCAAGTAACGCGGTATTATCACCCGAGATAAAAATTACATCTACACCCTTTTCTGCCAGTCCTTGAGCAGCCATCAGAACCTCATTAGAATTTGTAACTGTAATCTCTTTTAGTGTTAAATTTCTCAGTTCTACGCTTTTTCGCATTACTTCAATATTTGCTTCTGAACATGCTTCTGAAGTATTCCAAATCACACCAATATTTTTTGTTTCAGGCAAGATTTTTACTATTAATTCAATATTCTCATCAACAGGCTCAAAAGTGGCAATACCTGTGACATTCATTTGATGATGGTCTGTATCTTCAGCGATCCCCATCCGGAAGGGATCGGTAACCGCACCAAAAACATGAGGGATGGTTTTATTGATGTGAGCAGTAACCTGTAAACAGGGTGTTGTAACCGTAATTATAATATCCACATTATCGGTTACAAACTTCTGCGCAATCGATTGGACTGTTGCAAAATCCCCTTGAGCATTTTTGTGAACGATTTTACAATTTTCACCATCAATATAACCAGCTTCTGTTAATGCGTCTTTTATTCCCTTAGCTGCATCATCTGCTGCTAATATTGATGAAAATTGAGAAAGACCAATTGTATAAGGTTTTTCTTTTTTACCACAACTGAAAATTAAAATAAATTCAATCAAAATAAATACAATGAAATAGGACTTTCTTATGCTTTTCATGGTTTCTTCATTTTCATTAATATTTACTCAATCACTTCTGCTGCCTTTTCTAAAATGTCCTCTGTAATGTTAAGTCCTTGAATTTCTGCTGCTTCTAAGTTAATGGTTAATTTTGATTCTTTCATCAATTGAAACGGAATATCCCGGGGCTTTTCACCTCTCATTATTCGGATGGCAAGTTTGCCTGCTTCATAACCTGCATCATAGAAATCCCAGCCCAAACCAATAGTTGCTCCCCTTTTAACCTCTGAAAACTGGTTACAAAAAATTGGAATCTGTGCTTCATTAGCAACCTTAACCTCAGCTTCAAAAGCAAGATTAGTCAGATTATCCGAAATCTGATAAAAAACATCGATTTTTTTACTGACTAAAATCATGGCAGCATCATGCATCTCGCTGGTTGCATTGATCGGGATAGCAATGGTGGTTAATCCCACTTTTTCTGCTTCCTCTTTTTGGATTTTCATATAGAATTCAGAATTTAATTCTGACGGCACCCAAACCGTACCAATAACCTTTGTTTCCGGTAACATCTGTTTGATAAGTGAAATTGTCTGTTTAATAGGTGAAGCTACAGATACACCTGTTACATTTGGAAGATGATCAGTATAACTCTCACCAGCTCCAGCAAGAATAGGATTAGCAATACTGGTAAATACGACAGGAATTGTTGAAGTTGCATTCATACATGCCTGCAGGCAAGGTGTATCTATCGAACAAATCAGGTCGACCTTTTTACTGATAAAATTATGAGCAATTGAATTTGCAGTGGGAAAATCACCATGAGCATTCAATATAATGAATTTAACATCCTTATCTTGAATTATTTCTTCATCAATAAACGCTTGAATGAATCCTAATTCACATTCCTTGTCCGTAGGTGAATCTACAAATTCACAAATTCCGATGGTGTAGATTTTCTCTTTTTTTGTACAGCTTGTTATCAGCAACAAGCAAATTAAACAAAATGATAAATAGCCCAGAAATTTTCTTTTCATAGTTTTGCCCCCTTTTCTAATAATACCCTTCTTGCAACATACTGATAAATTCGTCATCGAGCAATTCTTCTTTTCGAAGTTCAGAAAATCTATTAAGAAGGTCTTTAACTTTTGTGCGTTCTCTTTCTTCTCCGGATAGGTCGCCAATGATCTCACCTTTATGCATCAAAATATAAATTCCCATTAGTGTCTTTTAGCGTCTATTCGCGGTTTCATAAACTTTCTTATCTGAGGCAAAGCCAAAGCCAGGAGTACAAAAGCTGCGGTTATTAATTTCAAGTCTATAGGATTGAGTCCTGCTTTTAAAGCCAAAGCAATAAGCAAACGAAAGACTATTGAACCAAAAATAACTGCTGAAACAATGTAACTGATATTCTTTTTTGCAGAAATAGTCTCACCCATAACAACCGAAGCAATACCTGCAACCAGCATACCAATTCCCATCCCAACATCGGCAAAACCCTGATACTGAGCAATAAGAGAACCGGAAAAAGCAACCAATCCATTGGCCAGAGCAAGCCCTAATATTTTGGTGGCATTGATATTCACGCCCTGGGCTGTGATCATGTCCGGATTATCTCCTGTTGCCCTGAACGCAAGTCCAAGATCTGTGCGAAGAAACCAGACAACAATGAACCTGATGATAATAACCAGAACCAAAAAAAAGATTAATGTTGAAAATCCCTTGGAGAAAGGCAGATTGAGATTATGTAAAATGGTGAGTATCGATTTTTCGCGAAGTAAAGGCAAGTTTGACCGACCCATAATATGCAGGTTTATTGAATAGAGAGCAGTCATGGTCAATATCCCGGAAAGCAACGGATTTATCTTAAATTTTGTATGAATGAAACCAGTAATAGCACCTGCAATGCAGCCTGCGAGAATTGCGAATAACATGCAAAGTGCAGGATGCACACCCTTGATCATAAGAATTCCAGTTACTGCTGCACCTGTAACGAGAGAAGCATCAACAGTCAGGTCGGGAAAATTTAATATTCTAAAAGTAAGATAAACTCCTAAAGCTAAGAAAGCATAGACCAAACCTTGAGTAACTGCTCCAATCCATAAAATCATATAAACCTCGCTTTACTCGGTTAAATCCAAATACCGGATATCAGATCACTAAACAATTTCCTGAACATAACTCAATCCGATGATTCCCTTTTTAAAAGTCGAGCGTTCCAAAAGATGCTCCATACTGATGAATTCTCCATTTGTAATAACATTCTTAATTTCATCTTCCAACTCAAACTTAGTTTTAGATTCCGGTATAAATTTAAATATTGCAGCATGATTGTGCAGCAGGTAAGTTTTTTCAGCTTCAGAATTAATATGGAAGACAGATCGAAATGAAGATGAATCAAAATTTGCAGGAAGGTTTGCTCCAATACCGACAACCAAAGCAGTTGTGTTCTTGTATTCAAGCTCAATCTGAAAATTGAGCCTATTATCTCTATGAGTTATCATTTTCTCATTCACAGGTGCATTTTCTTTGATTGGAGCTTTCTTTATTCCAGCACCAAAAACCGCTCCCACATCTGCTCGCATCACCAATCCCAAGAGTCCCTTAAATTCCGGTTTTCTTTCTTTTGAGAGCTTAAATAACTCTTTGTATATTTCGTGAATAGAAGCACCTTTATTTTGATTATCAGCTTCAAACCGAACTATTTCATTAAAAGTATTATCCAGGATTATATTGAAGACTGTGTGTACTTTAACTTCTTCAGATTTTCGGATCGGAATAAGAAAATCCGGAATATTATGTCCGTCAGTGGGAACCCAGATAACAGTTCCTCCCACTATCATCAGCTCTCCCAGACAACCGAAATAGTCATTAATCTTATCACCCAGAGCACCTATTCCCAGAGAATATTTGATATTTGCCAGACTCTCCGAAACAATACTGTCTGGCGTGCATTTTGCATATAAGAAGTCCAGATTACTTCCGGTTACCCGGATTTTTGAAGGACTATTATTACTTTTATAAAACTTGAAAACTCCGATTGATGTCTCTAAAGTCTCAAGTTCTTGCTGAGCATCATCTTCAATGCTTTTTGTTTCTGGAAAACTTTCCTTTGCAGCATTTACTGTTTCATAAAAAGAGAAATCATCTAATAAGCCGGTAATTTTCTAAAACACTTAATGGATAAGATTGAACACAAGCAAGTTTGAAATCACCTTTAAGTTTTTTAATCCGTTTCTTTAAATATAGCAAAACTCTGATACCTGCACTGGAAAGATAATCAACTTTTTCAAGGTCTAAAACAAAATTGTAATGACCCAAATCGATTAGAGAGTTTATTCTTTCATTTACTTCTTGTGAACCGATAGCATCAAATCGTCCGGAGAAATATACTGTATGAATTTTCTTATTATTCTCAAAAAATATCTTTATCATAATTTCCTATGAAATTGACAGGTCTTATAAGTCAAGATTTATTCATATTTTGGAGTTGATCAATTTACTCGTTACGAAAGTCCTCTTTCGTAATGCAAGCTTCTAACTTTTCCTCGGTGCCTATCTTTACTATAAGTTCTATTTGATTATCAGTAACCTACCCGTTTACGGGTATGGCAAGATGATCAGAAATATTGCTAAGCCGTTTACGGCTTTACAATTAAATAACAGGAAGGACGTAAACGTCCTAAAAAAACGTTCTATGTTCCTCCCGACTATGCGTAAACGCATAGGCTATTGATATCAGGCAAGTTACAAGCTTGGGTGTAATTAACATCTTTAGCATAAGAGAGGGGGTCGGTGGTGAGTTTATGGATGGTTTATCCGGCAGTTGCCGGTCTCCGTAATGGTCGGTGTTTTCAGATTCAACCATTGCGTCCATTCTCCGAAGGATTCTACGAAGGATGAAAAGGTCTTCAACCATTCGCAAGGTTTTGAGTTTACGTATTTACTCTAATTGGTGTTTATCCGTAAAGTATGATTTTTAATTTCTAACTCCCCTAACCCCTCTTTACAAAAGAGGGGAAACATTGATGAATCCAG
>CAYWPW010000044.1:9526-10594 GCA_964460095.1 uncultured Candidatus Cloacimonadota bacterium | reverse complement strand
TGATAACAGGTTTTCCGGTAGCGATAAGTTGCTCCATTTTTTTACGTTCGTTTAATGTATGAACATAAATCAAATCCGGATTTATATCTTTTATTTGGGAAGGAATATCTACAATTGGAAAAGCGTATTCAAAATTTTGGATGAAAACAGGATCAGTCCAACCGGAGATACTATAAAGAATCGATGATTTAACATTATATTTTTTCAGTAAATTCGCAGTATTGAATACATATTGCTCGCAACCACCTGTGAAATCTGCTTTCTCATTTATCCACAAAACATGAATTCTTTTCATATGATATAAACCTAAGAATTAATTTTCCTAATTAATTCTTTTCCAACATTTTTATCTAAATATGATTTTTTACATTTCCTGTAAAAATTTACACCGCTATTTTCTGCTCTTTCAGGATTATCAATTAGATTTTTAATTTCTTCTGCCAGTTCCTCAGCAGAATCTCTGATGATAATTTCATCCTCAGAAAAATCGAATCCTTCGGCACCGATCGAAGTTGTAATTACAGCCACTTTAAGATTGGCAGCTTCCAGGATCCTGGTTCTAGTTCCGGATGCAATTCTTAAAGGCAGAACCACGAATAATGCTTTGGCAATTTCAAGGTTGATATCAGGAACTTCTCCGATTATTATTATGTTTTTAATCTCATTTTTTTTTAATAAATAATCATAAATTTGAGTTGGATTTCTGCCAACAATATTTATAAAAATATTTTTATCCCTGAGTTTTTGAGAAATAAGAGGATAGATATCTGAAATCAAATATTTGAAAGCATCCTCATTGGCAGCAGAACTTAATCCTCCAAAAAAAAGAATACAATTCTCTTTCTCAGGAATTTCTTTCAAAGATTGCTCCTTCATTACATTTGGAAGGATGTCAAAATCACCTTTTGCAGATTTTTTCACATATTTTTTTTCAACGATCTCTTTTTCGATAAAATTAGTAAAAAGAAAAGAATAGGGCAGATTAAACAGTTTTTTCTCATAAATTTGCTGCCTGATTTTTTCAATGAAATAATACCTATTCTTAAAAGTTGGATTCAAATTCCAGGA
>CAYWPW010000044.1:0-9426 GCA_964460095.1 uncultured Candidatus Cloacimonadota bacterium | reverse complement strand
TGATTTTTTCAATGAAATAATACCTATTCTTAAAAGTTGGATTCAAATTCCAGGACAATTCCGATAATCTGGAAAAAAGCATATCAATATCGATTATAATCTTTGAATCCGGTAAGATTTTGGTAACAATTCCTGCAAATCTGGAAGGTGATGCAAAACGAAAAAACACGATTTCGTATTTTCCATTTTGGAGAATGTTTTTAAATTTTTTAATTTCAGATTTGGAAAAACAGAATATAATTCTGGGACTAAGAAAGTTCCATTTCTTTGTTTTCAAAAAAAAATGGTTTATATATCCTGAGTGTGGGTTGATTACTTCATTAGGATGTTCAAATCTGTTAATCAAAAGAAGATCAGCATCAAAATTACTGGTCAAAGTTTCCCAGATAAATCTGCTTCGATTTTTATCTCCTCCTGTTGCACCTGCAAAAGGAACATCTATATATAACAGTTTCTTCATATTTTATGAATTTATTGTTTCCTATAAGGAATTTTTATTACAGTCTCGTTAATCTCACCAAATCTTTGTTTTATAACTTCCGATGCAATTGTGTAAATAACAAATATTCCTCTTCCTAATTCATCCAACAGTTTTTCATCAGGAAAGTATTTTCCATCTTCCCGAAACGGCGGTAAAGACCAGTCTTTACCTTTATCCCAGATTGTTAATTTCAGTTCATTATCCTCTGCTAACTGAATCATTATCATACTATCGGATTTGCTCATCAAACCGTGCCGTATAATGTTGTTCAAAAATTCATCTACGATCAATTCAATATGCGAAGCGAATTTCCTGTCATGAAATTTTTCATAAATAAATTGCTCACAATTAATGGCAACTTCACCGGCTTTTTCGAGAAGAGCTTTCAGCACAAAAGACCTTTTTATCTCACCCTTTTTTTCTTGAGGAATTTTTCTGATGGTCATCAATGTGAAGTCATCAGAACTGATATCATAATCCAGTTCGATCAGTTTCTTTTTGATTTTTTGAGGAAGGATGATAGAATTAAAATTATGAATATTATTGGATATGAATTTCGCAAAACCATCGATTCCAAGTTGTTCGCCAGATTTATTATAACACTCAAAAATACCATCTGTGTATAGAAATATTACCATGTTTTCATTGATTTTAAAAACATCTTCTTCTTCAGGAGGAAATGCATAATCTTCATGCCAGCCGATTGGAATCGAACCCTTTTCAGAAAGAATTGTTGCTTTTCCATTTTGGATATCATACAAAATAATGGGGGGATGTCCTGCATTATAATAAGTAATTGTATTTTTTTTCAGGTCAACCAGGCAGAGAATGATAGTCAGAAAATTAATATCAAAAAGCCTTTTACTGAGAATGTCATTTAATCTATTTAAGATAAGAGATAATTCAAGTTTTTCTTTGGCAGCTTCGATAATCATTGAGATGGTTGATTTCACAGCAGTCATCAAAATAGCAGCCTGCACACCATGACCGGAAATATCTGCCACATAGGCAACATATCTGGAATCGGAAATTTGAATAATATCCAGCAGGTCTCCTCCCAACTTTCTGGAAGGTGCATAGGTAGATGTAAAAATAACTTCATCGCCTTTAACCATCCAGTTTGGAAGCATATAAGATTGAACCGATGATGCAACTTCAATTTCCTGTTCTAACTCTTCATGTTGTCTTTTGATTTTTTGTTCTGCATTCTTACGAAAGGAGATATCCCTTAATATTGCAATTGTATGCCATTCGTTTTCAATATTAACCGATGAGACCGAAAGTTCCAATGGAAATTCCGCACCATCCTTTTTCTTCGCTATCAGCTCCAGTGTTTTACCTTTTGTATGGTCTTCTTTAGTTTTACGTATTTTTGCAAAGGCATCAAAAAAGTCCTGCTTATATTGGGTTGGAGCAATTTTTTCGTAAAGATTTTTTCCCAGAACATCTTTTTTGGAATAATCAAATATCTCTACTGCGGCTGAATTCCAATATGTTATTTCATTTTTTTTATTTATCATAACAATAGCATCATAAGCAGATTCAGTGATTGCCCGAAATTTATGTTCGCTTTCCACAAGGGCCTGTTCAGCTTTTTTTCGTTCAATTTCTTCTTGTTTGATTTTCTTTCCTAATAAAATGATTTTAGCAAATTTTTCTACTTCCTGAAGTAATTTTTTTCTTCTTATCGGTTTGATGAGAAAAGCATTTACACCTTTTTCAATGGCATTCAGAATATTTTCTGCTTCACTGTAGCCGGAAATGAAAATTGTAATAACGTGATTATCGATTTCTTTAATTTTTTCGATTAATTCCAACCCGTTCATTTTGGGAATAAAAACATCTGCTAAAACCATATCGGGTCGATGTTTAATAAATTTCTCCAATCCTTCTTCACCATCTGCGGCTACATAAACGTTCTTCACCCTGGAACATAAAAATTTTGTGATTGCATCCCTGGAGATTTTCTCATCTTCCACGTATAAAACAGAGATATCTAATAAATCCATAATTGCCATCCTTTAAAATTAAGCATTATTTCTTCTCATATTCAATTATTATTGTGGTTTCGTTTATTTCATCATAACGAGATCTATGTACTTTTGTGGCGAGAGAATATATTAAGAAAACGCCGGTTAATTCTTCTCCAAAAACATCTTCTTCAGTTTTTTTCTTATCTGGAATTTCCCAGTTTATACCTTTATCCCACAAAGTAAATTTTACAACACTGTCAATTTCGATCTGAAATAAAATGGTTGCACCGGGTTGATCTTTGAGTGAATGAAGAATGATATTATTCAAGAGTTCATTGATGATTAATTCGATTTTGGCAGCAAATTGTATATCATCAAAACACTCTAAAATCATTTTTTCACATTGAGCACGGATTCGTTTTGTATTAACCAGAACCGAACCGATCAAAAAAAGTTTTTTAGATGTCTTTTCAGGTTCTAATAAATTTTTCTTTAAGGCAATTAAGGTGAAATCATCCAAACTGATATCATACCCTTTTTCTACTAATTTAGTTTTAATCTTATACGGAATAACAGCCAGGTTATCATCAGATATATTTTTTCCCAGAAGATCTACAAAACCTTCCAAACCAAGCTGTTCGCCTTTTTTATCTTCGCATTCAAATATTCCGTCAGTATATAAAAAAGTAATTTTATTTTCTTCGATAGAAAGTAGATCCTCCTCATTTTTCATGTAAATTATTTCCGGATTCCAACCCATCGGGATCGAGCCGATTTCAGCAGCCAGAATCGCTTTATTATCTTTCATATCATATTGAACAACCGGAGGATGGCCTGCATTGAAATAACGAATTGTGTTGTCCTCCAAATCTACTAAAGCCAGCAGTAAAGTCATAAAATTGCGATACAGAAGTTTCTCGCTCAAAATAGAATTCAGTCTATTCATAATTCTGTAGGGTTGAATATCATTCTTTTCGCTATCGATTATCATATTTATCGTAGATTTTATAGCTGTCATCAATAAAGCAGCTTCCACACCATGACCGGAAATATCACCAATATAAACTACATATTGAGTATCCGAAATTTTAATCACATCAAAAAGGTCGCCGCCGATTTTAGTGGAAGGTGTATAATTTGATGAGACCATCAAATTATCTTCCAGCATCAACCATTTTGGCAGCATTAAAGATTGGGCAGATGATGCAACATCGAGTTCCTGCATGATAGAACTATATAATCTTTTGATTTTTTCGTCAGCTCTTTTTCGTTCTGTGATATCTTTATAAAAAGCGAATCTACCAATGATTTCACCTGCATCATCATAATAAAAGGCTGAACTGGTAACGCTCACGTATATTTCTTCCATTTTTTATTCAGCAATTTTATATCAAACAGGTCATTGATTTTTGTAAGATCACGATGGATCTCTTTTTGCACAACACCTTCTGCATCCAGAGTAGCAAAATCAAAAATTGTTTTACCGAGAATCTCATCTCGAGGAAATCCAAGAATATTGCACAGAGAATTATTAATTTCGATAAAGCCTCTTTCCGGTAAAGTGATGCCAAAACCTTGAGTCGTTAAATTTATAACCTCCCTGTATTTTTCTTCGCTTTTGCGAAGTTTACTTTCCAAAACTTTAGATTCGGTTCTATCACGAATTATGCTGACTATATTCCATTCACCTTGAATAACAACTGATGAAAGAGAAAACTCGATAGGAAATTCCGTCCCGTTTTTTTTCATACCTGTAAAATCCAATGTTCTGCCAGCAGCAGCATCTTCTCCACCTTTTTCCAGAAAATGTTTAAGATTCCTATCAAAAATAGTTCTCGAATGGGAAGTAATTATTGTATTACCCAGATTTTTTCCAATAACTTCATCACTTTGATATTCAAAGATGGTTTCTGCTGCTTTATTCCAATAAATGACATTTTCTTCCTTATTCATCATAATGATAGCATCGTTAGCAGAAGTGCTGACCGCACGAAATCTTTCTTCACTATCGGTAAGCGCTTCTTCTGTTCTCTTTCTTTCTAATTCTTCAGCTTTAAGTTTTTTACTCAAAGTTTTTGTTTCGCCATATTT
Source organism: uncultured Candidatus Cloacimonadota bacterium (assembly GCA_964460095.1). Classification (GTDB taxonomy): domain Bacteria; phylum Cloacimonadota; class Cloacimonadia; order Cloacimonadales; family TCS61; genus JABMPU01. The sequence continues at coordinate 4,881 of CAYWPW010000044.1, read as the reverse complement.
TCGAATTAAAGCGCTTAGTTTTTTTCTTCTTACAGGTTTTAATATGAAACTATCAACTCCCAGATCGATAGCTCTCATGAAAAATTCCGATTCGCTGTGAGCAGAAGTGATGATAACATTAACATGTTTATCGATTTCCTTGATTTTCTCAATCATCTCAAGTCCACCCATAATAGGCATTTTAATATCAGTAACCACCAGGTCCGGTTTGAATTTTTTATAAAGCTCCAAACCCTCCATACCATCTTCTGCTGAATAGAAATCAACAACAATATTATTTATGATCGAACTTAACGAATCCCTGATAATCTCTTCATCTTCTACATATAAAACCGATATTTCATATTTTTCCATAGTTTAGACCTCAATTCTAAATTCTGCTTCCTCTTTTATATTTCTTACAGAAAGCTAGACGTTCATTTTTTTTTCTATAATATTTTTGGCAATAAAAAGACCAAATCCAAAGTCTTTTTCCATATTAATAAAACCGGATTCAAAGATTTTATCGATGATATTAAAAGATATTCAACCAGCATTATCAGAGATTTTTATTACTACTTTTTCCTCAACCTGTGATAACTTTATTTTCACTTTCGGATTTGCGATTTTTTTTCGTTCTAAAGTATCTCTGGCATTATTTAAGATATTTAATAAAATCGATGAAAATTCTCTAGGGGAACCATAAAGGTAACAATCCTTTTCCAATTTATTTTCAAGTTGGATAAAACTCAGCTTGAAGCTGGGAGAAATCAGAGTGATAGATTTCTCAATGATGTCTTTTACATCAAATTCCATTTCCGTTTTAGGAGGTTCGGTGAAATACCTGAAATTATCAATTGTTTCGGATAATTGCTGAAGGATTTCCATGGTCTTCTATTTCATTGTGCAAATTTGTTGTTTCGCTTATAATAACCTCCTGAAAATCTACTTCCAGATTTTCAGATTCTTCTTATTCCCATCCAGCACTTACCGGATAGGAATACTTATTTATTGCGAAGTTTTACATTGAGCTTTTTTAGACGAATCGCAATGGCAACAGTTATCAATATCACAAGGATAGCGATGAGTAACCAAAGCCAATATTGCTTAATAAGTTCTGAAGTACTTATCTTACCGTAATCTTCATAAGGGGAGAGTCGAAGTTCCCTAAGACAGTCATGCACTCGTGTATAATTGTGTGGCATTGCCCAGCCGGAACATATAGCGTCCCTTGCAGCATCACTATCAGCAGACATCGTTAGCAGTGCCGAAGTTACCTTCTCTGCTATCTCATCTGACGTCTCTGCAGCCTTGGCAAATGGCCACTCTGGATACAGGCGTGTACTGTGCACAAAAGGAAAAGATTCGTGTTCACCATCATGTTGGATTAGTTGCTTAATCTTTTCGTGATCAAAAAAAAGAATCTTGAAATCATCAATATCTATCTTACCTTCCATCGTCATTCTTTCCAGTACATCAGTCCTTACCGTACCTGCGTCAACCTTACCATCACGCACCGCATAGACAACCGCATCATGATTGCCGCCAAAGATTAAGTCGGCAAAATATTTATATGGATCAATGCCGCAAGCTTTCAATTCTCTCCAGACCATCTGCCAGCCACCTAAAGATGTTTCCTTAACTGCCATAAATCTTTTACCCTTAAGGTCAGCTATATTATTGAGACCGCTGCTAGCTTTAGTGAATATCACTCCACCAAAGACTTTGCAGACCTTTCCCTGCTGTAGATTCTTTAACGTAGCTATTCTGTTGATGTTATATCCGGTCTCAAGATTCACATAAAAAGAAGGATTAGCGATAACGAAATCCACATTACCGGCTTCGACTGTCGGATATATTTGCTCAAAGTCCAATGGTACAATCTTAAAGTCAGCGTTGTCTATCGCTTTGGTCAGATAATCTGCTGTTGCTGTCCATTTGGTCAAGCACATTTCCGAACCTCGATTGGCTAGCACACCGATTTTGTATGTCTTAGCCTCATTGGCTTTTGCATGATCCGATAAAAAAATACATATTACAAATATAACTGATAATATCCTAAACCTGTTACACATTTTCATACTTTTCATTTTAAAGATACTCCCTTTTCTTAAATATCAAAACTTTCCAGAAAAATTCCGAATGATAATTATTAAATTTCCAAGTCTTCGTAATTCTTCATATTAATCTTCTTGTTCCTATCCAGTAGCTGCCGGATGGGAATACTAATTTATTGCGATGTTTAACTTCACTCCTAAGTGCGTTACTAAATGCAGCTTAGTAACGTGATGGTAAAATGCGCACCTTGCAACCTGTCAGATTTCAATCCTGAATTCTGCACCATCACCAGTATTTCGCGCTGTCAGCTTACCTTGCATATTATCTTCAATAATGGTTTGGGACATATACAAACCAAGTCCGGTTCCCGTTTCATCATCTTTAGTAGTAAAATACGGCTCAAAGATGCGTCCTATAATATCTACGGAAATTCCTCCACCGGTATCAGATATTGTTAAAACGCTCTTACCATTTTCTCTATACAAATTCATAATTACTTTTCTATTCTCAATTTTAATGTTTCGTTCTTTTATAACATCCTTTGCATTGTTCAAAATATTCAATATTACCTGGGAATATTCATTGGGAAAGCCCTCGATATAGCAGCTCTCATCTAAATTAAGTTCTAACTTTATAGAGTTTAATCTGAAACTTGCTTTCACAAAACTAATAGTTTTCTCAATTATACTTTTTACGTTAAATTCTTGTATCAACTTATTGGGTTTGAAAAAATTCCTGAAATCATCGATAGTTATAGACATTTGTTGAAGAATATCCATTACCTTATCTGAGTTATCTTCCAGGTACTTCATATCAAGGATGCCGGCTTCATAGTCGTCTTCATAATTCTGCACAATAATTCCTACTGCTGTAAGTGGCTGCCGCCACTGATGAGCTATATTACCGATCATTTCTCCCATAGTTGCCAATCGTGATTGAGCGATGAGCATATTCTCTTTTTCACGAATTTCAGCTACTGCTTCTTCTACTCTTTTTTTCAGGTTAATGTTCAATTCTTTCAGCTCTTTCAGCGCATTATCAAGTTGTTCCTTTTGTTTAGTAATCAACTTATTTTTCTCAATTGTCTGCAGATTTTCTTTTTTCTTATCCTGATAGAGCTTGAATACTACCAGGAAGAAGAAGATCGCTAACAGAATAATTATAAACAATGAATATCTGAGATTCTTCTGTTTTTCTATTTGCAGGTCTTTTATCTGGTTATCTTTTCGCAGAAGTTCGTTCTCATTTTCTTTCGCTTCAGATTCATGGATCCTTTGAATTTCAGCAACTTTTTTAATACTCGTAGTAAAAAGAGTATCTTTTAATTCCGAATACTTTTTGAAATACTCAAATGCTTTCTGATAATTATTTGTTTTTGAATACAATTTTGAATAGATATGGAATGATTCCAGAATTATGTCCTTAACCTCAATACTTTCAGCATACTCAATACCCTTGTCTACATAAGAAAAAGATTCTGTATATTGAGTTAAACCTAAATATAATTCTGCGATATTATTCGATGTATTTGCAATTGCCCAGATATCATTTAACTCTTTTGATAAGGATAATGACTGCTGATAATATTCGAGTGCTTTATCGTATTCTTTTAATTCATAATAAACAATACCAAGATTGTTGGTGATAGTAGCAATTCCGTCTTTATCGTTAAGTTCTTCATCGATTTCAAGAGCTTTAAAATAATATTCAAGTGCCTTATTATAATCCTTATTATCATCATATATTATTCCAATATTATTGTAAGCTATCGAAATTCCATACTTATCATCTACTTTTTTTTGAATTTCAAGAAATTTATTGTAATACTCCAAAGCTATGTCAAAATCTTTCAAAGCTTGAAATATATTACCAATTGCATTATAGGAATCTGCGATTCCCTCCTGATCAGCCAATTCTTCATACATTTTTAGACAATCGAAATATGATTCTAAAGCTTTCCCATACTCTGCTAATAATTCATACTTATCACCAATATTATAGTATAAGATTGCCATCCCTTCTTTATCATCAAGTTCTCTATCTAATGATAATGATTTTTGATAATATTCCAAAGCCTTTTTATATTTATTCAAAAAATCGTATGAAATGCCAATTGAATAATAAACTTCTGATATATCTGGTTTTAGTTCCAATTCAAGATAGATATTCAATGCCTTATTAAAATATTCTAAAGAGCGATTGTATTTTTCTAATTCAGTATAAACAAAACCGATATTTTTTAAAATGTCTGCTCTAACTTTAAGATCATCCTCAATGTCGAGCTGAGTAAGAGCTTTTATCAATAGCTTTAAAGATGTTTCGTGCTGCCCAATTAGATAATATATATAACCTGAATTTCCAATTGCCTGTGCTTTATGCTTTCCGATATGATCGGATAATTCCAAAGCCCGGTTGCTGAATTCAAATGATTTCGCTGTATCAATCTCCACGTATTCCAAAGAAAGTTCTATTAATAACCCGATTTTTTCTATACTCTCTGCAGTTTTCAATCTGTTATTAAGACTATCAATTTTTGAATTAGCAGAAAAAATCATAACCGGAATCAATAATATTAACATTATAAGTTTCATTTTTTTCATTCTAACATATCTCCATTAATACATTCTTTTTCTACTACCGAACTTGCAAGTTTGGTAGAGACACTCCGTTATTTCTAACTGAAGTTGGATTCTCGTTTCAATCCTGCAAATGCTGGATGGAAATGCGATGATGTTAAGGGATTTCCAAGCTGGGGCTTGGAAAGCAGAAGCCGAACACCACACCCCGCTTGTCACGGCGTCTTGCAATGAAGCCGAATAATCCGTTAAATTTCAATCCTGAATT
>CAYWPW010000043.1:0-10617 GCA_964460095.1 uncultured Candidatus Cloacimonadota bacterium | reverse complement strand
TTTGGCATCATATAATGCATAAATGAATTTTTTCCTTCTGATTCCAGTTTTTCCAGATATGCTTCAATAATTGGTTCAGATGGAACCAAAAAAGGTAGTTTATAAAGAATCAATAAAGATAAAGATTCACCCGGAACATCCACCCCTTCCCAAAAGGAATTTGTACCTAATAAAACGGCTTTTTTATTCTCTCTAAATTCGTTCAACATTGCAGAACGGCTCATTCCTTTCCCTTGGGCAAGCAACGTGATATTATTTGTAAATTTGCCACTCAACTCATCATAAACTTTATTCAAATCTTTGTATGATGTAAAAAGAATCATAGTGCCGGTTTGAGAGATTTCAATAGTTTTTTTGATCAGATTTATACTTTGAGCGGAGAAAAATTTATCTTTTGGTCCGGGTAAAAAACCAGCAACTAAAATCATAGACTGCTTTTGATAATCAAAGGGAGATTCCACAATAAGTTCCTGCACAAAACCATCTTCCAACAAATCCAATCCCATTCGATTGGCAAAATATTTATACTTTCCCCGAAGGGCAATTGTGGCAGATGTAAAGATGATGGACTTCACATTTTTATAAAGCATATCATTCAAAATTTGATTGATACTGAGTGGAGCTAAATTCAAAATCCCGTTTGGATATTTTTTATCATCCGCTTTAAAACTTGAAATCCAATAAGCAAAGTCTTGAAAATCAGGATTATAAAATGAAACTAAAAGATTGTAGAATTCAGCAGTTCTTTGTAAGATACCGTCGATTACATCAAGATGCAAACTATAATCCACAAAAACCTTACTATTGATTCCGGATAAAATATTTTTGATCGTTACAAAGCATTTTGAAAATTGTTCCCAAAATTTGATTATTTCGCTCAAATACTCGGTTATGAATGGATGATCATCCAGATCTGTGATTCTGAGTTTTCCATAACTTCCGCGTTTTTCAACCACTTTTCCCAGTTCATCGAAAAATTGTGCAAAAATAGTTTTATTTGTTTCTATGAGATCGATAATATCTTCAATATTGGAAAGCAATTGATTTCTCTTAGTTTCTTCAAAACGACTTTTTTTAACAGCAGTTTTCAGGTTTATCAAAGTTCCTGATTGGAATTTTCTTCTGACAGCAAAAAGTTGGGAAAAGAAGCCGTTAAAATCTGCATATCCCAGACTTGACCCAAGTTCGATTGGTGCAATATGCGGCAGGTTGTGAGCTTCATCGATAATGAGATTATCATATTTTCCCAGGGCGGAATTCTCGCTTCGTAAATCTGCCAGCAGTAAATGATGATTGATGATAACCAGATTTGCAGTTTCTGCTTTCAGTCGCACATCCATCAAATAACATTGACGAAAATAAGGACATTTCCTGCCAAAGCAGAAATAGCGGTCAGCAGATAGTTTTTTCCAGACAAGACTGTTGGCATTCAAAGATGAATTTTCTGAAATATCACCTGTTTTTGTAAATTCCTTCCAAACAATAAGATAGAGAAAATCCTGAGCTTCATAAGGAGAAAATATTTTCGTAAAATCAAGAGTAGTTTCCGCCCATTTTTTTTCGCAGAGATAATTTCTTCTTCCTTTCAGGAGAACCGCTTTAAAAGGAATATTCACACAATCTTTCACTGTGGGAAGGTCTTTATAAAAGAGCTGTTCCTGCAGATTTTTGGTATTTGTAGAAATTATTACTTTGGTTTTATTCTTATTTGTATGTATAATTGCCGGAATAAGATAGGCAAGAGATTTTCCCACACCTGTTCCTGCTTCAACAAGTAAATATTCATTTTTAAGGAAATTATTCAAAACTGCTTCAGACATTTCAATCTGACCGTTACGGATTTCATAATTTTCAAATTTCTTATCGAAAAGACCATTTTCTTTGAAAGTTTCTTCAACAGTGATTTCTTTAGCTTTTTCAGGTTTATGCTCAATATAATTTCGATTATGAAAATCCAGCCAGGGTTTTTTCTTGGAAAGAAGTGCATACTTTTTTTGATGTTCAACAATTTTTTCCAGGAAAATCGGCAGGTCGGTTTTTGAATGTGCCATTAAAGAGATTTCCGAAAGCCGGAAATTAAGTTGAAGGGAGATATTTTCATCGATAAAATCTAATAATTTCAGGAAAATTTCTGCTGTTGCTTTTGCATCAAAAATAGCTCTGTGAGCATGAGATAAATCGATTTTGAAATAATCAGCAACTGTTCCTAATTTATGGTTCAAAATAAATGGAAGATAAATGCGGCTGAGTTCAACAGTATCGAAAAGGCGGTTGGATATTTTCGGCAGATTGTTCTTTCCTAATTTTTTATTTATGAAGCCAATATCGAAACCTACATTGTGGCAAATGATAATTTCATTTTGAACAAAGTCTGTAATTTTTTTTAATGCATTGTTTAGTGAAGTTCCGGATGCTAATTGCTCATCAGTAATGTTGGTTAATTGTTTTATGAATTGAGGAACTTTTTTTAAGGGTTTTATAAATGATGAAAATTCTTCGATAAATTTGCCATCATGATATTTAACAGCTCCGATTTCAATGATTTCATTTTTATCAAAATCAAAGCCGGTTGTTTCAATATCTAAAGCGACGAAATTAAAAATAAATTTCATTTTTTCCTTTTTTATCCACGAATTACACGAATTTACACAAATTATTATTTAGTCTTTATTTTTTTGACGCTGATTCTCCACAAAGTCTCACAGTCTCAAAGTCTCAGAGCCACAAAGCCAAAAGATACAAAGTTATATTATTATCCGTGCAAATCCGTAATATCCGTGTCATCCGTGTTCCATAATCTATTTCACGATTTTATATCTTTGCATTTTTTTGATCAGACCTTGCCTGCTTAATTCCAGCTTTTGTGCGGTTTTAGTTTGATTCCAATTTGTTTCATCCAGGATATTCAGGATCATTTTTTTTTCGAGTTTTTCCACAGCTCCTTTTAGAGATTGTTTTTCCAGCAGACTAATAGTTTCCGTGATTTCCTGGAATTTGAAGATTTCATCAGTAAGGTCGGAAGATTTGATAAATGAGTCATCATCAGCCAGAGTAACAGCTCGTTCGATCTCATTTTCCAACTGGCGAATATTCCCGGGCCAATCATAATTAATGAGATATTTCATTGCTTCATCAGTGATACCATTAATTTTTTTATCGATTTTCTTGCAGTAATTATCCAAAAAATAGATTGCTAAAAGAGGAATATCAGACCTTCTTTCTTTTAGCGTAGGAACATCTATCCTGATAACATTCAGGCGATAATACAAATCTTCCCGGAATTCACCCTTTTCCACTTTTTTTTGCAAAGAGGTATTAATTGCACAAATAACTCGCACATCAACTTTTTCTGTTCGAATTGACCCGACTTTTTTGATCTCTCCTTCTTGCAAGAATCGTAAAAGTTTAGCTTGGGTTGAAAGGCTGATATCACCGATTTCATCAAGGAAGAAAGTGCCGCCATCAGCGATTTCAAAAAGTCCTCTTTTATCGTGTATTGCACCCGTAAAAGAACCTTTTATATGTCCGAAAAGTTCACTTTCCAAAAGAGTTTCCGGCAAAGCACCACAATATTGAGCCACAAATTTCTTGTTTTTTCTATTGCTGTTAAAGTGAATTGCCCGGGCGAACAGTTCTTTTCCGGTTCCGCTTGAACCTTCTAATAAAACGGTGGTTGGAGTATCTTTGATCTTTTCGATTAACCTGAAGATATTCTGGATTTTATCACTTTTTCCAATAATGTTTCCGAAATAACCGGCAGTTGCAAGTTGCTCTCTTATTTCAGCGTGAGATTCCTGAAGACTTGCATAAGAAATATTTTCCACGATTACCACAATCTGGTTGCATAGAGCATTGATGAGATTATACATTTTTTCGGAAAAATAATGTGCTCCATACTTTGTGAATAAACAAATCACACCTTTTATCTCGTTTCTGATGCTTAGCGGGAATGAGATTATATTGTTGTATTCCGGCGCAAAATGCGGCTGCTTGTAATTTTGGCTTTTATTTTGTTCGTATGTCTGTTTTATAATTTCCATCATTTGAGAGAAATCGTTTTTTTCATATGAATAATTATTGAAAATAACATATTCCCACGAATCCTTAACTTGTTGATTATAATATAAACAGAATAATCCTCCCTCAGCTTCAGCGAATCCGACTAATTTATCCAGAGCTGTTTCCAGAAGAACATCAAAATCGCTGATTGCATTTAGATTTTGGGTGATTTTGTAAAACTCATTTAATAGAGATTCGTGTTGTTTGGATTCCTTCAATTCTATTGCATACTTTTTGCTGATTTTCTGAATAAGAATATCATTTTTTTCGAGGAATTTTATAGCATCGAATTTCTTGATGATCTTTTTGTTATCATTCAAAATCTGCAAAGCTTGTTCCCAGTCTTCATTTTCAAAAAGCAGCAATGCATATTCGTAATTTGCCATTCCCAGATCAAAATTATTGTTTGTTTTAATGAATTTTTCAATAGCTTGTTTCAGCAATTTCAGAGCTTGTTCCGTATTGTCTCTTTCCAAAAAAGTTTTCAGATAAAAGCATTTTCCGATTTGATAATCATCATTCAGTTCTTCAGCTATTTTAAGAGCTGTATCCAGATAATAGTTGGCACTTTCGATATTTCGTGTTTGCAGAAAATAATATGCCTGCTTCTGAGCACCTTCCAGAATTTCAACTTTGGTGTTCAGTTTTTTAAAGAAATCAAAACTTTCCACTAAATATTTGTATGCTTCACCAAATTTATGGAGCCGGGTTAAAACACTTCCCATATTTCCATAGATTTCAGCTTTCATAAACTCATCTGAAATATTGGATAAAAGTTCAATGCATTTCGTGTAAAAATCGTATGCGAGATTGTATTCACCTCTTTTCTCGTAGAGTTCTCCAAGATTATTGTAAGATTGGCATAATCCATCCAAAAAGTTATTTTCCTTAGATTTTTTGATGGCTTGTTGATAATAATCGATCGCTGCAGCCCAGTCTCCCATCTTGAAATTAAGAGCTCCCAGAGCATTTAAAGCAGCATCTTCGCTTTTATAGAGCTTGAATGTTTTGGCATTTTTGAGCGCCTGATTCAAAGCATTTGTAGCTTTTTCATACTCACCGAGATCCATGTAAGTGATTCCGATATTATAATGGAAAGTTGAAATTTCGTATTTATTATTGAGAAGTTTTTGAATTTCCAAAGCTTCATTTAAATAATAAAGAGCCTTATCATAATTACCTTCATCTTCCAGGATGCTGCCAAGATTATTATAGCAAATCGAAATTCCCTCCAGGTTATATCGTTGTTTCTCAACGTCTAAACTTTTCAGATAAAGAGCTTCTGCATTTTTCCATTCACCCTGAAAAGTTGCCAAGCCGCCCAGATTATTGTAAATAGCAGCAAGTCCCTGCAAGTTGTTTGAAGTTTTATAGAGATTTTTTGCGTCCATAAATTCTGTTTCTGCTTTTTCTAATTCATTAGAGAAATAAAAAATCAATCCTTTAAGTTTTTTATCATCTGCTTTCAGCAGGGAGCGTTCGTTAAGATTGGATATCTGGTCTGCAATCTGAAAGGCTTCATCTACGTTTTTGATTGCTTCTTTATATTGTTCTGTTTGCATCAGGATTTCTGCTTTAAGAAGAGTTATTTTACATTTCCAATATTTTGTGATGGAAGCAGGAGAATATTTTTTTATTATTTCCAGAGCAAATGGAGATGATTTTTGAGAGAAGAGACTTTTTGCCAGATTATACACGATTTTTTCTGCAGGGAAAGAATTAGAAATGCAGATCTTTAATGCTTGTCGAAAGTTATCAGAAGCATCTTCAGCTTTATCGAGTTTAAGGTTGGCAATTCCAAGATTTTTCAGGATTTCGATTTTAGTTTCCGGTTTTTCTGCTTTGGACAGGAGAGATTCATAAATTTTTCTCAGATTGAAATAATCTTGTATGTTTTTCAAATATTGGATGACAGGCTCTATTTTCTTAAAAGTACAATCTTTAACATTGATGCAATATTCCATCAAAGTTTCATCTTTCAAGTCTTTGAGGATATCTTTAAAATATTTTTTTTGAATAGCTTCAGACAGATTAAAGAAGTAGGTTTTTACAGGTGAGACCTTTTTTAGATAAATATTGTTTTCAAGTTCAAATATTATATCGTTTTTCACTAAATATTTCAAATCTTTTTCTAAGGATTTGGATTTCAGGATTTGTTGCAGATTTTGATTTGTTGCCCTGGTATCCAGAACGAAGATTGTAAGTAAAAGTTCTTCTTGAGATTTGGATAATTCTTTTATTCTTTGAGCAGAAATCGTATCAAAACTGATTTTTTTATCAAGATAAGATTGCAGATCAATGGTTTTATTACCTTTAAAAAAATGGTCCAGAATATACTCGATCACATAATAATTTCCACCGGAAATATTGCTGATAATCTCACTTTCAGTAACATAATTTTTCTTCTTATTGGGATATGTTTCAGCAAGTATTTGCCGAATTTCCTCAGAATTGGGAAAATCTAATTGAATCTTCTGGGAAAAGGAGAATGTTTCTTCTCTGGTAAAATTGATAAACTTTATTTTGAACTTTTCGGAAAATTGAACCAAGAATTGAATGAAATCCGCAGTGTAATTATCAAGGTGAAAACATTCAAAAATAATTATTGTTTTGGGTTTAAAGAGATTGAGCTCGCTTAATTTCTCTGTTAAGAAATAGAAGAAATCATATCTATTCGAGAAATCATAATCAGAAGTCCGGCTGATTATTTCATCGAATTTCTCATCGGAAATATCAGTGGTAAGTTTTACTATTTCTTTTAACTGGTTATACTTAAAGACAAACGGAATGTATATTTCAAAAGGAATATTTTTTTGTATCAAAGCCTGATGGACACTATTAAAAACATAAGACTTTCCAGTACCGGATTCTCCAATAATCTCAATTAGCTCGTTTTCATCTTTTTCTAAATAATTTAGAATCTTATCAATTATCATGAAATTCTTGGTGACATGTTGAGTTAAAATCTTTCCAATACACTTGCTCATCTTGCCCTCGATTTTGCAAAAGTTTGTATCTAAGAAAAAAATATTCGCAAATTTGTCAACATTGTTTTTGGAGGTGTAAAAAAAGGTTACAGATGGAGTTTTGAAGACAAATTAATTTAGGATGTTTTTCATTTTAATTAGATTATATCCGTAAAGTCAGATCTTCAGACAAAATGGAAACTTGACTTAAGACGGAGTCTTGAGTTAAGTTGAAATGTCTCAGTGTATTAGAAAACTTAAGTCAAGTCAGCTAAAGCGAACTTAACTCAAATTTTCATAAGAATTATTTAGATTCATTATTTTTATCTTGATTTATTTTCGTGTTTGAAATTAGGTATCTTCATTATTGTCGAATTATTTTAGATTTAATGAAGGTGCGTATTCAGGATAAATTATTTATGAAAAACAGGTTTCTATTTTATATCACGAAACGGTATTCCATTCCGATAATTGAGCCAAGCGTAAAATATTTACAAGATAAAGGAGAAGACTTTGGTTTTTATTTTTCCGACAGTGTTTTTCAGCATATTCCAGAAGAATGGAAAAAGGAAAAAACATTCAAAAACCTGACTGACATGATAAATTTCAATCCTGTTTTTGTGATTGTTCCGGGCAATTTTATAGATTTTCGTATTCCCGGGATTAAAGCGCAAATTTTTCATGGGCTTGGTGTAGAAAAAAAATCTCATTATAAAATTCGACATTATTTCGATGTTTACTTCACATCCGGTCCGTTTGTTACAGAAAAATTTAAAGAGCTTCAAAAAAAGTATAAATATTTTTTAGTCGAGGAAACGGGTTGGTCGAAAATTGATTATATTCTGAAGTATCCAACAAAAAAAATACGAAAAGAATTTAAGATCCCTAATAATAATAAAAGAATCATTTTATATGCTCCTACTTTTAGTCCCAAAATGCAATCTGCAAAAGATATATTACCCATAATTCCAAAAATAATTAAGGATGATGAAATCTGGTTTGTAAAGTTTCACGATTTAATGAATAAGAAAATTGTTGAAAATTTCAAAGAAAATATTTCATCAAATATAAAATTAATAGATTCTTTTGATATTACTCCTTATCTTCATCTGGCAGATGTTTTGATTTCAGATACATCATCTGTAATTTATGAATTTCTTGTTTTAGATAAACCAATTATTACTTTTAAAACGCAAAGCAGATTTGATAAAGGAATTGATATTTCACATCCGGATGAACTGCGAGCAGTAATTGATAGAAGTCTTCAGAATCCTGCCGAATTTCATGAAAACAGGATGAAACATATTCAGGAAATCAATCCATATTTGGATGGAAAAATTAGTGAAAATATTATTGAAAAGCTGATCAAATTGAAGGAACAAGATGCTTTTCCAAAAATTAAAAAACCCTTGAATTTATACAGAAAATGGAAACTAATTCATCGCTTAAAGTATTAAAAGACAGGGGAATATGGTAAAAGTTCTATTTGATCTTACCAAAGAGTATCACTTTAATTCTTTGTTTCCTCTTTTCAATGAGATGGAAAAAGACCCGGAGTATGATTTATGGATTCGTGTGGGTAAGGATAGCAAAAGATTGTTAGGTATTTTTCAAGTTCCAGATAAAAACCGCATTGCATCCAACCTGAAAAAAGTAGGATATAAACTGACTGATGAAACATCTGGCTGGGATATTCTGGTGGCAGCAGATGCTATCAGAGAACATAAAAAATATGGTGATGTGGTGCGAATTCATCTTGACCATGGAGTGGGAATTAAAACTTCTAGAATCCGAAATATCGTCAAACAAAAGGAACTTTGGTATCATGTTTTTTTGGAAGGTCAATATTGGTTTGATTACATTAAGAATCTGGGTTGGGAAAATAAAGCTGACTTTCATGTTTCCGGAATTCCAAAATTAGATCCATTATTCTGGAAAAATTATTATGATAATGAGTCTTTGATAGCAAAGTTAAAGCTTGATCCAAATAAAAAAACAGTGTTGTTTTCACCGTCTTACAAACCGAGTTGTATCGAATTTTTGCAAGGAAAAATCGTTAATTTGATTCCAACTTATAATGTGATAATAAAACTTCATCCCTACAGTTGGGGAACGAGATATGCACCGAGTTCACATTTCAAATTTTATGAGAAACTCTCCAAAAAATTCAAAGAGGTTTTCCTGATCCCAAAACAAGATTATGATATTTATCCGTATTTATTTTTAGCAAACACGCTTATCAGCGATACTTCCAGCGTTATCAATGAATTTCTGGCTCTTGGAAAATTCGGGATTATTTATGTTCTCCCGCATTTTAAGGAAAAGCACAGTGATGGTATGGAAGTTCTTTCTGTGGCTCCCAAAGATTGGTTGCAAGGAGCTTTCCCGCATATGTTCTCTCCAGATGGTTTGATTCCGGCAGTTGAATCAGCATTGAATCCAACCAAAGAAATGAAAAAAAAACTTAAAGAATTTCGCAACTATTTTTTTAAAGGATTGGATGGAAAATCAAGTTTGCGAGTTAAAAAAAAAATAGATGAGATAATAAATAAATGAAAAATATTCTCTGTGCCTTTGTGTCTTTGTGGCAAAGGGTTTCAAAATGAGACAAAAGATTTTAATTATACGTTTTTCCAGTTTCGGTGATATTGTTCAATGTATGTCAGTAGTTGGATTCATCAAAGAAAAATTTCCTGAAAGTGAAATCCATTGGGCTTGCAGGAAAGAATTCTCCCAAATTTTAGAGCTTCATCCATTTATTTCTAAAATCTGGTATCTGGATAGAAAGGATGGATTTAAAGGTTTAACAAATTTAGGAAAATCGCTTCAAAAAGAAAAATTTGATTTTATTTATGATGCTCATTGCAATATTCGCTCGAAGGTTTTGTTTTTGATGCTGTTTCCATTTTGGAAGGGATTTGGAAAAAATAAAGTCAATTTTATTATTAGAAAAAAAGAACGTTTTAAAAGATTTCTCTTTTTTAATTTTCACATGAAAGTTTTACCAACTCCTTTCAGGGGAATGATTTCGTTTAGAGAACCTTTGAGAAAGTGGGGCATAACAGCTTTTAAAGAACAGAATGTAAAATGGAATTTTCCAATTGAGATTTCAGAGAAAATAGATAAAATCCTATCAAAACATTTTGTAGATAAACCGATATTCGCTTTTGTTCCTTCTGCTGCCTGGAAAATGAAACGCTGGCCAATCGGACATTGGAAAAAACTTATCTCTCTTTTGAAGGAATGTAAATTTGTGATTTTAGCCGGAGCAGAAGATACATTTTGTGAAGAGTTTGTTGAACAAGCTTCGGAAAGAGTGCTCAATCTTGCTGGCAAATTGTCATTATTGGAAAGCTGTTGTGTAATTGCAAAGTCGGATTTGGTTATTTCTGCTGATACAGGATTTCTTCACTTTGCAGATCTGATGAAAGTAGCAACAATTGCATTTATTGGTCCAACAGCGTTTGGTTTTCCCACCGGGGAAACTGTAAAAATTCTACAGATTCCGTTGAAATGCAGACCCTGCACAAAAGACGGAAGAGGAAGATGTTCGCAAAAAATCTATCAGAAATGTATGGTAGATATTACACCT
>CAYWPW010000042.1:5683-10657 GCA_964460095.1 uncultured Candidatus Cloacimonadota bacterium | reverse complement strand
CAGAACAGAGCAATGCATTTTTATCGGAGGTAAACCATCCAAAGCATCAGCAGCATCTTTCCAACCAATTTTTTTTGCCTGCTCGAGCGTTTTCCCTTTTGCCATATCAGTGATTATTGAGGCAGTGGCTATGTTGGAAGCACATCCATAAGATTGGAATTTGATGTCTTCAATTATTTGTGTTTCTGGATTAACAATTAGATAAATTGAAACTTGGTCTCCACAAGCCGGACTTCCCTCTGTGGCTGTAGCATCCGGATTTTCCAGCTTTCCAATATTGTGCGGTTTCATAAAATGGTCTAAAACTTTTTGGGAATATTGCATTATTTCTCCTCATGATATAATGGACTTCTCAGTCTTAATTCATTTACAACTTCTGCCAATTTTTCAACTGTATAATCAATTTCTTCAAAAGTATTGTACCTGCTGAAAGTGAATTTCATTGAACTGTGAGATTGTTCGTGAGTTCTTCCTAAAGCCATTAAAACATAATTTGGCTTCAATCCTTGAGATGCGCAGGCACTTCCGGTTGAGATGGAAACGCCATGAAAATCCATCATCATCATGATTGCTTCACCTTCAATGAAATCAAAGGAAATATTCATATTGTGAGGAGCTCTCTTCTCTCCACGAAGACCATTCAATAATGTATGAGGGATTTTTTCTTCAATTTTGTTGAGAAGATAGTTTGATAGATTTCTGATTTTAGTTGTATTCTCTTCAAATTTTCCAAAAGCCAGCTCAACAGCTTTGGCAAATCCAGCAATAGCTGCAATGCTGATTCCTCCTGTTTCAAGATTGTCAATCCTTTGAATTCCATGTTTAACCTGACCAAGTTGAATTCCAGTTCTCTGATAAAGAGCACCAATTCCTTTTGGTCCGTGAATTTTATGTGCACTGATACTCATCAGGTCAATTCCAAGTTCATTCACATCGATCGGAATTCGAGCATAAGCTTCACAAGCATCTGCAAATAAAGCGATTTTATGATCAGCAGAATCTAAAATCTTTCTTATCTCTTTTATCGGTTGAATCGTGCCAACAACATGATTTGCCAGAGTTGTCATAAATAAGATTGTATCTGAACGAATGGCATTTTTCAATTCATCCAGATTTATCTGACCATCTTTATCAACACTTAGATAAGTTATGTCAAATCGGCTTTTTTCAAAAAAAGCAGCATTTGTGAGAATATCCGGATAATCGATCACAGAACAGATTATATGAGTTCCCTTGCTTGCATTCTGAGAAAGATAACCCTTGATTGCAATGTTATTCGCAGATGTTCCTCCGGTTGTGAAATGAATTTCAGAAGATTTTGCTCCCATCGAATCAGCAATAACCTTCTTAAATGTTTGAATGTCATTATCAATTCCTGTTCCGTTTTTCGTGAAATTTTGCGGGAAATAGAACTTATCCTTAAAATATGGCATCATTGCATCTATCACTTCCGGAGCTGGTTTGGAAGTTAAACAATTATCAAAATATATTCTTTTCATTTTTTCCCCTATAATTTGGAAATTATCTGTTTTAATTTTATGGAATCAAAATAATCTTCCAGATGGGTCTGAATCTCATCCCAAAGATCATGAAAACCACAAGGTAAACCAGTGCAGTAATCGAGGTTTTCTTTATCAACATCGCAGTAAGTTAAGGAGTAATTTTCCATCACAGCATGCATAATATCATTAAGCGAAATTTCTCCAACTCCTCGATTTAAGCTGTATCCACCTTTTGAACCGTGAACACTTTTCACCAATCCGTTTTTCTTCAGATTCCTGAAAAGTTGTTCTAAATATTTAATAGGAAGATTTTGTTTTTTACAAATTTCAGAGATGGGAATCGGTTTTCCATCAGAGTTGAGAGCCAGCTCTGCAAGTGCTCTTACAGCGTATCCGGTTTTGGTCGAAATATGCATTTTAATCTCCTTTTGAGATAACAT
Organism: uncultured Candidatus Cloacimonadota bacterium; assembly: GCA_964460095.1. Classification (GTDB taxonomy): domain Bacteria; phylum Cloacimonadota; class Cloacimonadia; order Cloacimonadales; family TCS61; genus JABMPU01. The sequence goes on along the minus strand of CAYWPW010000042.1, from coordinate 8,715 downwards.
AGTAATTTAGTATGAATTGGCAAGTTTTTTTTAAAATTATATTTTAGATGGATAAGAAAAATGATTAAAATCAGAAATTTAACAGTTGGATATTTTCGGAAAGAAGTTATTGAAAATCTTTCAGTAGATTTTGAGCAGGGAAAATTCTGTGCCCTTTTAGGACCTAATGGTGCAGGAAAATCCACCCTTCTAAAATCAATAATTGGTTTTTTAATTCCTGAAAAAGGCGAAGTTCTTATCAAAAATAAATCTGTTTCAAACTGGAACAAAAATGATTTAGCCAGAAATATCTCCTTCATTCCTCAGGATTTCAAACTTCAGTTTGATTATCTGGTGGAAGACCTGGTTCTAATGGGAAGATTTCCGTATTTAGGATATTGGCAGAGCTATTCTCAAAAGGATAAAGAGATTACTCAAAACGTTTTGAAGCAGTTGGATTTGTATAAACTCAGAAAAAAACAATTCTCTCAATTGAGTGGTGGAGAAAGAAAACGGGTTACAATTGCTCGAGCTTTGGCTCAGGAAACTGACATTTTGTTGATGGATGAAGCTTTTGCAAATCTCGATATAAACCATCAATTGGAGATTATGCAGTTGCTTTCTGAAATAAATCTTAAACAGAAAAAGCTGATAATTCTGGTTTCTCATAATATCAATCTTGCCTCGGAATATTGTCAGCGGATACTGATGATGAAACACGGAAAACTGATTGCAGATGGAAATCCTGAAGAAATTATCACAACTGAAAATCTTAAAAAACTGTATAAAACAAATTTGAAAATAATTCCAAATCCTTTAACTGGAAAGCCGAATTTAATCTATCCGGGAAAAAATGTTTAATAAATATAAATTAATTATTTTTATTTTATTCATCTTTTTTTGTCACATTTTAGAAGGAATTACAATTTCCGGTAAAGTATTGGATTCGCAAAATAAACCTTTGGAAAGTGTGATTGTTTCCTCAGAAACCAGGATGACACTTTCAAAAAAATCCGGATATTATTTTTTGATGGATGTTTCGGAAAACGATGAAATTTCTTTTCATAAAATCGGTTTTGAAGATAAAATTTATTCAGCTCAAAAAATACCTGAAAAAATTTTTCTTACAAAAAAACCGTTTCTTCTTCCTGGAATCAAAGTAAGTGAAACATCCATCAAAACTGCCGGTTTTGAAGTTTTAAATAAAATTATCATAACAATCGATGAAAAAAAAGAATTTGAAAATGTGAGTGAGATTTTATCCCAAAGAGCAGATATTTGGCTTAAAGGTAATTCTCTTTTGGGTGAGAAAAAAACGATTTCATTGTTAAGTCACAAAAGCAAACATACTCTGGTTATGATCGACGGGATTCCTTTGAATCCAAGCGGACAGGCTTTTGATATTTCCACGATTCCTGCAGATATTGTAGAGAATATCGAGATAATTAAAGGGAATTATTCAGGAGCAATTGCCGGCATTATTAATATTAACACGAAGCGAACACCTAGGAAATTGAATATCAAATCCTCTCAGACTTTTGGTTCGTTTGGGCTGAAAAAATCTTTTTTCAGCTATACAATGACAAATCCTCATTTTCAAATTTTTACATCTATATCTAAAAGCTATGCCAAAAATGATTTTGAATTTGAAAGTTTTCAACAACCGAATTTGGAGAATATCAGGAAAAATAATGAAAAAAAAATATGGGATATCAGTCTTGGAATATCAAATTTCAATGACTTATGCGATGTGAATTATAAAATGCAGTTGCAGCAGTTTTTCAAAGAACTTCCTCCACCCACGAATTCCATTGAGCTTTTTGATAATGCCAATATTTCCGGTCAAATAAATCGGCATCACTTGAATCTGGGGAAAAATATCACAAATTTCTACATAAATTCAGATTTTTATTATTTTCAAGATAACTCAATTTATGATAATGAAAACTCCACCAATCCCTGGTTTGCAGTTCTGGGAAAATATTCATTCTCATCTATTGGTTCAAAATTGAACATAAAAAATAAGTATTCTATTTTTCAAACAGAAATGGGTTTCGATTTAAGAAAGGAGAGTTTTGAATATTCAGAGGAAAACAATCCCATAGCAGATATTTCTGAAAAAAATCGGGAAAATTCAGCAGGTTTTGGGAACATTAAAATCAGCAAAGATTTTTTCCCTTTTACTTTTGAAACGAACCTTTCCAGCAGGACAGAAGAATTTTCGGATTTCAATGATTTCTTTACATATAGATTTGGTTTGAATCTGATTTATGAAAGTTGGTTTTCTTATAGTTTTGGTGGTTATGTGGGGAAAGCATATAATATTCCCTCCTTTTACGATTTGTATTGGAACGATCATCAGGCAAAAGGAAATCCGGACTTAAAACCGGAAAAATCAAATGGCTGGCAGATTTTTTCAAAAATTAATTATCTAAATAATTTCATTCGGATTTCATATTACAAAAATGAAATAGATGATGTTATTTACTGGTTTCGAACTACGAATTACTGGAAGCCGGGAAACATCGCTATAGCAGAAATTTCGAATTTTGAAGTTGAATCGGAGTTTTATCTTATTCAATTTCTATCTTTTGGAAGCTCCTATTTACGCACTTTTGCGTATGATAAAACCATAAACGAAGATGGAACTCACGGTGATTTTTATGATAAATTTCTTATCTATACTCCGGAATATCAATTAAGGTTTTTCCTGGCTTTAGAATATAAAAACCTATCATCCAAAATAAGTCATTCCATAACCGGGAAGCAATATACCACTCGTGACCAGCTTCATGAAAGCTTGATCTTACCAGAGTATTTTACAACAGATTTTGAAAGTTCCTACTCTTTCGAAATAAAATCTTTTAAAGTTCATTTAAAATTGGATTTGAAGAATATTTTAGATAAACAATATGAAATCTATGCTTACATTCCCAACCCGGGTTTTAACTGGCAAACAGGTTTGAGCGTGAGTTGCGGCAAGTGAAAAATGAGTAATAAACTAAATGTCGTTCTGAGGAAATCTTACAAAGGCAAACAAACGAAGAATCTCA
>CAYWPW010000042.1:0-5583 GCA_964460095.1 uncultured Candidatus Cloacimonadota bacterium | reverse complement strand
AAACTAAATGTCGTTCTGAGGAAATCTTACAAAGGCAAACAAACGAAGAATCTCATTATAAGCGGAGATCCTTCGATGGAAAAGCAAGAAGAATTCCTCAGGATGACAGACAGAATGTTATGGATTTAGTAAAACTGAAATTGAGGTCTTAATGCAAAAAGTATTTTTGATTTTATTAGTTTTAAGTTGTTTCTCTTTATTCGGTACAACAGCTTTTGTGGTAAATTCCAGCAGCCAAACTCTTTCTAAAATCGACTTTGAAACAGGGCAAATTAATAATGCATTTTCTCCGGTTGGGCTTTATGCGAACCGGGTTGGAGTAACAAACGATTTTGTTTATGTTGTTAATTCAGGAGATAATTCTGTTCAGAAAATAGATGTTGAAACAGGACAGACAATGACGAATATTTTCATAGAATCTTCCTCGAATCCCTATGATATTATTATTTTCCAAAATTATGCTTTTGTTACCGGATTATTCACATCCAAAGTTTATAAGATAAATCTGGATACCGATATTGTTGAAGATGAAATCAATGTTGGAATTTCTCCGGAGGGAATGGCTATCTATGAAAACAAACTTTATGTGGCAAATACCGGCTATCAGTATCCGAGTTATGAACAGGGAACTGTTTCAGTGGTGAACCTGGATTTATTTGAAGTGGAGAAAACAATCGAGGTTGGCTTGAATCCACAGGCTCTTACTGTTTATAATGATGAGATTCACGTGGTTTGTACAGGAAATTATTACGATGTTTTTGGTGAAGTTTTTATTATTGATTCTTTTATCGATGAAGTTTCAGCAAGCTTGGAGATTGGAGGATGTCCAACCAATATTACAGCTTCTCCAGAGGGAATTGTTTATCTTGGAGATGGAATGGGAACTGGAGTTTATTCGTATGATGCTTCAACTTTGGAAATTCTGCACTCTCCTCAAAATCTCTTTTCTTCGGGAGGTTCTGCCATTGCTATCAATGAAAATATTATCGCAGTTACAGATGCTGGAAACTGGGCTTCAAATTCGATTGTAAGAGTTTATGATTTAGATGAAGAATTGATAAATGAATACACCACCGGAATAGGTGCAGTTGATATTAAATTCTTCGATGAAAATGTAAATGCTCAAGAAGATGAGATTTTTCTGAACTCCGTGATTCTGGGAGATAATTATCCCAATCCTTTCAATCCAACCACAACAATTTTTTGCACCGCAAATGACGCAAAGAACGCAAAGATTGAAATTTATAATCTGAAAGGACAAAAGATAAAAACTTTCCCCATCAACACATCTACCCATACACCCGTAAACTCAATAATTTGGGACGGAACAGATGATTCCGAAAATTCTGTTTCCAGTGGCTTATATTTCTACAAATTTAATGTAAATGGCAAAACTGAAGCAGTGAAGAAATGTCTGCTTTTGAAATAGTGACAGGACAATTTCTGGATATTAAAATTTTTTTTCTTGACAAAAAAGATCAAAACAAGTCAGAAAAAGAATGAGTTAAGAATATTTTTTTCAATTCTAATACAAAAAACTCAATTATTTAAATTGGAGGGAAAGATGAAAAACTTTAATTTCAAAAAAATCGATTTACAGTTTATCTATTTATCATTATTAACAAAAGAAAAGATTAAACCACTGAGTCGTTGGGAAATCAAAATAACTTCAAAAGAGCTCAGTTTATTAAAACATTTTGGACTAAAAGTAGAATTAGTTCCCAGAAAGCTAATGAATGGAAAAACTATTCATGAAACAATTTTCAGTAAAAGCAGACGCTATCTTGAATATTATGAAAATTACTTTTCCCATAAACCGATTAATCATCTAAAGAAAGATATGAAAATAGAAGGTTTTTTGTTTGGATATCCTTCCTGTTGTGTAAGCAATTTCATTGAAAATGGTTATACTTCTAATAATTATCAGGGAAAAGAACAGAGTCTTTTATTCCATTGGGTCTGCCCGGACTGCTGTATAACTCCATCTTTAATTGATTATTATAAAAGTATTTATCATGAATGTGAAGAACTCATCTATTCCAAAGCGCTGAAAAACAACGTTTTCTCAAAAGCAATAAAACGATCAATACCATTTGCTGCTGCTGTTTTACTGGGACTTACAGCACCACAACTAAATGCAGATGAACACTGGCTTCCTGTTGAAGGTGACACTGATAATGATTTCCTTACTTTTAAAGAAGAAATACTTATGGGAACCGTTTACTTTTGTTTCTATCCTTCTGCTGCTGATTCTATTGCAAAAATTTATAAAAACGTTGTAGATTTATTGCCGCGAGAAATTTCGGAAACCGAATGTTATGCAGTAGATAATTATGCTTATGGTTTTCATACCTGCCAAATTTGCGGTGAAACAGCCAATATGGGATTTGTAAACATACATAATCCTCTACGACAATTGGAGATGAATATTCCGTATATGATGCTTCATTTTATGGAAAATGGAAGCTTTTCCAGTATTATTCAAGGAGATACACTTCGAGTTGATATTGAACTTTTGAAGGAAATCCTGGCTCCGTTTGATGTTGAGCATTTAATTATATCCACTCAAAATGATAATGATAATGATGGTTTGAATAATACAGCAGAAATTTATTTTGAAACAGACCCGGAAAATCCACAAACACATAACCTTGGAATAGATGACGGACAAGAGATTTCAGAAGCTATCATAAAAGAAATCAGTGATTTACCGGAAATTGAGTTTGGTCAAACACCTCCCACAGATGAATGTTTTCTTTCTTATTGTCCGGCACTCGGTGTTGAGAACTGTAGCATCTGTGGAAAGACGGTTAATATGGGTTCGGTTATAGTAAACAATCCAATGCTTGGAACTGAGCTCGTTTATCCTATCATTGGTTTACATTATATGTCTCATGGAAGATTTGCATTTAGTGGTTCCACAAATCAGGGAGAAGTCGATCCGATCCAACTGGCAGTAGTTCTGGATATTGATTTAACTTCTATCTCCGATTTATCCGAAATTGCAGAAAAATATGGATACCAAATTATAAATTATCCCAACCCGTTTAATCCAACTACAACGATTTATTTTGAAGCCACGAATTTACACGAAAATGCACGAATTGAAATTTATAATCTAAAAGGACAGAAAATTAGAACTTTTGAAAATTTGGAGTTGGCGAGTCCCTCGCCTTTTTTTGCCGACGGACAAGGCTACTCCATAACCTGGAATGGTAAAGACGAGAACAATTTACCAGTTGGAAGCGGAGTATATCTGTATAAATTGAAAATCGGTTATCAGACAGTTGCTACTAAGAAATGTTTGCTTTTGAAGTAGAACCGGTAATATTTTACTTGACGAAAATATGATAAATTTTCATTTTTATCTGTGAGTTTAATATTTTTTATTTTTACAATTAATATTTTGGAGGGAATAATCCCATATTTGAATAACCTATTCATATGCAAAAAAATGGGGAGGTGTACAATGAAAAGTATTAAAAGCTACCTTATACTGCTGTTTATTGCAGTAAATGTTTTATCAGCATCTGATATTCAGATTTCAAGACAAAGAGAGGGTGAGCATATAATAATTGCTCCCGAAGAGTTTATTTCTTTAGCAAATCAATTAGCAGACTTTTACTTAGATGAATTCGGGATTGAAAGAATCATAGTTGACCAGCAGGATATCTTTGACCAGATGAATAATGGAGTAGCAGATCCGCAGGCAATTCGAGATTATCTGATGATTTTTTTTGATGATCCTTCCATATGGGAAAATAGCTCTGTACTCTTATTGGGCAGTGGAACTCAAGATTGGTCCATTCCTTGTGAAAAAAATAAAATTATTGTGTTTGACATTAGCGATGATAATTTTGTTGATTTTGATAATGATTTGTTACTTGAAATTCCAATAGGCAGAATTCCTGCTCAGAATATTCAGCAGCTTGAGTTTTATCTGAATAGAATGTATAATTATATTACTCAACCGGAACTTGGCTGGTGGAAAAACAGAGTGCTGATTGTGGCGGATGATGAGTATAGAAACGGACAATTAGAAGGAATTGGTTATAATAGCGGAATGAATCATACAGCTCGTGCACAGGATGCTTCGGAAGTATTGAATGATGAAGTCTGGGTTGATAAAATTCTGGGGATCGAATATCCAATGAATGCAGCCGGGTACAAACCGGAAGCCGCTCAAGATATTATTTCCGCTTTGAATGACGGACGTATGGTTTGGTATTATATTGGTCACGGTTCAATTTCTTTGCTTGGGCATGAGCATTATTTTGAACTGAGTAATCTTTCTATGTTAAACAATGGAAATAAACTTCCATTATTTATTGCTGGTTCAGTAAAAGTCGGTCAATTCTTCAGTTATCCGGATAACTGTATGTCGGAAGAATTTCTTTTTGCAGAAGCTGGCGGTGCAATTGCTTGCATATCCCCAACAATGGGTACAAGTCCAACAGCAAATGCACTTTTGTTAATGAGACTCTTGGAAAATATTATAAACAGCGATGATTATGTAGGTCATGCACTTTGGGATGCTAAACAAAATTCAACCTATTGGCATATTTGGAGTAATCATTTATATAATCTGCTGGGTGATCCATTACAATTTATAAATCCACCTGAATCGGATGAACTGCTTTTTATTAATGGTAATCCCGATACACTTTATATTGGAGATGATGTGCAGATTACTGGACAGGTAGAGCCGGGTAATTTTGATATTGCTTCCATAAAATCTTTCGAATCCGAATATGAACTCAATTATACGAATACATTAGCTAATGTAACTTATACAGTGGATTATACGAAATACGGAACTCCCTATTTTGAGGAAGAAGCAACTGTTTTTGATGATTATTATGAATCTTACTTCACCATTCCCGAAGGGATACAAACTGGTGAGAATGCCCGTATAATCAGCTATTTATACAACGAAAATCAGAATTTTGATTATGTCCAATATTGTTATCCAATAATAATCTCAGATGAAAATACTGCTGCATCGGGAGATATTATTGAACACATCAGATTGAGTTTGAGGAATTTTCCCAATCCTTTCAATCCTGAAACCACGATTTCTTTTTCATTAAACACCGAAAACACCGAAAACACCGAAGGCACCGAAATAATAATTTATAATATCAAAGGTCAGAAAGTAAGAACTTTTGAAAATTTGGAGTCGGCGAGTCCCTCGCCATTTTTTGCCGACGGAGTCGGCTACTCCATAACCTGGGATGGAACTGATGAGCAAAATTTACCAGTGGGAAGCGGAATTTACCTGTATAAATTGAAATTAGATAATCAGACAGTTGCTACAAAAAAAATGATGCTTTTGAAGTAATGTAACACAAACCTCTGGTTTGTGGCGAATATCCTGTTTCAGAAAAAGAGAATAAACCCTACTCGGAGTTTTATCTTCTAATTTCTCATTTACAATCCCTAATTCCTAATTGAATTTTTGTGCCCTTTTGTCACACTTTTTTTTATATTGACTTAATTATCGTGAAAATCAAATTTCTTCACGGTTTTGTTTTTTCTAAAAAGTTCGTCTCCTCTCCCAAATCGGAAGTATTGTTTCTGTTA
>CAYWPW010000041.1:0-10858 GCA_964460095.1 uncultured Candidatus Cloacimonadota bacterium | reverse complement strand
CTTCCTAACTATCTTTTAATTACTAATTTACAATCCCTAATTCCTAATTGAATCCTTGTTTCCTTTTGTCACACTTTTTTTTATATTGACTTAATTATCGTGAAATAAATTTTCTAAAAAAGATTTAAAATCTTATTATTTTCTTTATTCGGAGATATAATGAATAGTCTTTTATTAGATGATAATATTGAGATAATGAAAATTATATATAAATCCAATACTCTAATATAAATTATGAAATCATTTACTCGTTGGCTATTAATAAATATCTTTCTCCCTTTTTCTCCTATACTTATCAGGATATTCGTCTCTTTTATGAGCAAAAAAGGATTGATAAGTTTTAGTCAGATTGCAGAATTGCCAGAAATATTATTTTATAGCATTTATTTGTGTGTTATTAATCTTAACATTAATCTTGATGGTAAAAAAAACTATTTTGAGTTTTTACTAAGAATATTTTTAGTTGTTCTTCTTGTTGCTGACTTTATTATTCTTGGTATGATATATAGTAGTAATGTTGGATTTAATGTATATCCATTTTCATTAGTATCTGTAGTTTTTCCTCTGTTTATAGCACCTATTTATAAGTTTAAATACTCTCGTAATTTTGAAAAATTCGTGGACTATTATGAATAATTCAATAGCAAATTTATCAGCAATTATTTCAATGATTGGAATTTCTATTTCATTTATTTTATTCAGTAATGCCATATTAAAAAACACAATATCTAAATTCGATAAATATAAATCACTTAATCATCAAATTGGTTCTATTAAAAAACCTAATGAATTCTATTTTATCCACAAACGTCTTTTTGATGTTCTGTTTTCTCTTATATCTTTATTAATATTTTCACCATTTTTTCTTCTAATTTCAATAATGATTAAAGTTAATGATAAAGGTCCAATATTCTATAAAATGAAACGTATCGGTTATAAAGGTAAGATATTTTATTGTTATAAATTCCGTACCATGGATTATGAACATAATTACAAAAGCAATGAATTACCTTTGAAAAATGATCGAAGAATCACTAAAGTTGGTCGATTTCTAAGATCTACTAACCTTGATGAATTACCATCTTTATTAAGTATATTAACAGGTAATATGTCACTAGTTGGTCGTAGTCGTATTTTAGATTATGACATTACTTCTAATAAACTAACTCATAAACAAATTAAATTATTAATAAATATTAAACCTGGTATTCTTAACATTTGGATTTTATCTAGTAATAGATTTAGATTCGATTTTGATAGCCTTTATGATTTTGATTTATATTATGCAAAACATAGATCTTCATTTTTCGATCTAAAAATATTATTAGGTTCTTTTTTTGTTATATTAGGTTTATCATCAGGCTATTAGAATGTTATTTTTTTTCTTCTAACCATTGCTTGTACCTGTTTTATAGAAATGTTCGATTATTTCCCTAAAATTATATATTTAAAATCAATGATAAAGGTATCGAAATTGTTAAATGTTTTGTTGAAATGAATTTTGCGTAAGGTTTGATTATGCCAGAAGAAACAAAAACTTATGATCCTTATAGTATCATGCCACCCGATACCCGATGGGTTCCTTCCGGTAAAGAATTCAGAGAATTTGCTTATACACAATTGCTTCCACCATTAGTACACAAAATTCGCGAAGCTGTTTTCGATTGGAGATTAAAGAATTATGAAGGTGCAACCGAAACTACAAAACAGCTTTTTAAACATTGGTTCCAAACCGAACACAGAAACATTGTTGAAAGTGTAGAAAAACCTTTTAGATATTACTTCTCACAAAGAGAAGCAATGGAATCAATTATCTATCTTTACGAAGTTGTTGAAGCACACGACAAATATAATTTAATGCGTTTTGATTCTTCCGGTAGAATTAGCACGGGTATGTTCTATGAAAATTGGACTCGTTATGTTATTAAAATGGCAACCGGCTCAGGTAAAACCAAAGTTGCCAGCCTTGTAACAGCTTGGTCTTATTTCAATAAACTTTATGAAGCTGATTCAAAACTTTCTAAAAATATCTTACTGATTGCACCCAATATTATCGTTCTCAATCGTCTCAAAAAAGATTTTGAAGGTCTTAAAATTTTTAAAGAAGATCCAATACTTCCGGAAGATGGTTTTTCCGATCGAAATTGGCAATCCGATTTCCAACTCACAGTTCATATTCAAGATGAAGTAAAAGCCATTTCTCCTGCAGGTAATCTTTTTCTTACAAATATTCACAGAGTTTTTCTTTCTTCGCATAAAGAAACAAGTTTCGAGGATGATAATGTTTTTGATTATTTCGGCGGTTCAAAACCAAGTCCTGATGCAGATAAAGATAAAGGAACAGATCTAGGCAAAATACTCAGAAGCGATAAGATCAAGGATATTCTCATAATTAATGATGAAGCACATCATATTCATGATGAAAGTCTTGCCTGGTTCAAAAACATCGAAGATATTCATAATACTTTACTACAGAAGAATCACGGTTTGTCGCTGCAAGTAGATTTTACTGCAACACCGAAACATCGAAAAGGTGAAATATTTGTTCAAACAATTTGCGATTATCCACTGGTTGAAGCAATCAAACACAATGTAGTTAAAAGTCTTGTTCTTCCCGATTTAGCTTCACGTGCAAAACTCAAGGAAAAAGAATCAGATGATTTTATTGAACAATATGAAGATTATATCAATCTTGGCGTTGTAGAATGGAAAAAACAATATGATCAATTCAAAAAAATCAAAATCCCTCTTCTTTTTATAATGACCACCAAAACAAAACAAAGCGATGAAGTAGCTGAATATCTTGAGCAAAATTATCCTGAATTTAATAAATCTGTCCTTGTAATTCACACAAATAAAAAGGGTGAAGTAATAGAGAAAACACCTTCAAAAAAATCTAAAGAAGAATTAGAATATTTAAGAAAAGCAGCAAACGAAGTTGATTCCGATAAAAGTCCCTACAAAGTGATTGTTTCAGTGCTTATGCTTCGCGAAGGTTGGGATGTAAAAAATGTTACAACCGTAGTTGGTTTACGTCCATATTCAGATTCCAGTAAGATTCTTCCCGAACAAACAATTGGTAGAGGTCTCAGAAAAATGTTCTCCATGGATGTTATTGAAGAACTCGCTGTTATCGGCACAGATGCATTTGTTGAATTTGTTGAATCCATCAAAGAAGAAGGTGTTGAACTTGGCTATCGTCCTATGGGAAGCAAATATAAACCAAAACAATCTCTTATTATTGAACCTGATAAAGATAATCCTGAGAAAGATTTCGATAATTTGGATATTCCAATTCCTGTTCTCACACCTCGAATTTACCGTGAATATAAAAAATTAGAATTGATCGATATTAATGAATTTCAAAACAAAAAAGTAAATGTCTGGAAATTCAAACAAGAAGAATTTCGCGAGATCATATTCACAAATCTTGATGATGAATTTTCTCATAAAATAGATTTCGAAAAATCTCATATCGATTTCAGAAATGTAGTCGCTTTTTTTACTAATGCTGTTCTCAAAGAAAGTCGTTTGTTTAGTGGTTTCGAAGTTCTTTATCCAAAAGTAAGAGATTTTATAAAATTCAAATTATTCACGGAAGTTGTTGATTTAAAAGATAAAAACATTCTTAGAAACCTTTCTGAACCTATCCCCAAAAAAATCATCTTCACAACTTTCAAAGATGCTATTTCCAAGCTTACAATTTCAGATTCCGGTTCTGCAGAAGTAAAAAACTACATCAAACTCCGCAAAGTTAAACCTTCCATTTACAATAACCAGGATTATCTAACTCCAAAAAAATCTATTCTCAATAAGATTGTAGGTGATTCCAAATTTGAACTTGAATTTGCCAGCTTTCTTGATAATTGTGATGACCTTATTTCTTTTATTAAGAACATTCTCAACATTCATTTTAAGATAGAATACCAGAACGAAGATGGAAATATCAGTAATTATTATCCGGATTTTGTTGTAAAAAAAGATGATAAAACCATTTATGTTATTGAGACAAAAGGCAGAGAAGATCTCGATGATATCAGAAAAATTAATCGTCTCAAAGTTTGGTGTAACGATGTAAATAAATATAAAACAAAATACAAATACTATCCTCTGTATGTTATGCAGAAAGATTGGGATAAATACAAAAAAGACATTAATTCTTTCCAAAATATAATAGATTTATTTCAAATTAATTCGGAAATAACGGAGCATAAGAAATATGACTGAAAATAAATTAACCGATTTATTAAAATATCTAACCGGTTATTCAAAAGAAACTGAGTGTATAGAATTCAAAGACAGCAATTATAATCCTCCCGAATTGGGAAAAAGAATATCAGCATTATCAAATAGTGCTTGTTTGCATAATCAGGATTTTGGTTATCTTGTTTTTGGTGTTGAAGACAAAACACACAAAATTATTGGTACTTCTTTTTCACCTAAAAATACAAAAAAAGGCAATGAAGAGATCGAACATTGGCTTATGAAAATGTTGAATCCGAAAATCGATTTCAACATTCATGAATTTCAATATCAAGGTGTTCCAGTTATTATTTTCGAAATACCGGCAGCAAGAAATGAATTATCACGATTTCAGAATCAGGCATATATCAGGATCGGAAGTTATACAAAACTGTTAAGTGAATATCCTGAAAAAGAGAAGAAGATATGGAATATAATTCTAAAGGAAATTTTTGAATACGATATTGCAAAGTATAATGCAACAGCAGAAGAAATCGTACAACTTCTTGATACCCCAAAGTGTTATGATTTATTGAAATTACCATATCCTTCCACCAGAAATGCTGTTATTGAAAAACTATTAAGCGAAAAGTTTGTTGTTAAAGATAAACCCCATTTTCATATTACTAATTCGGGTGCAATTCTGCTGGCAAAGAATCTGGATGATTTCGATTCACTTTCTCGAAAAACTGTAAGAGTAATTGTATATGAAGATAAAAACAGGATTAAAACAAAAAAAGATAAGACAATTTCCAGAGGTTACGCTGTTGGTTTTGAAGAGTTGCTGAACTACATATTAGACCAATTGCCATCTACTGAAGAAACTGATAAAGCAATCAGAAAAAATATCATAATGTTCCCACCGATCTGTATTAAAGAACTAGTTGCAAATGCTTTGATTCATCAGGATTTTTCAATTACCGGAACCAGTGTTATGGTTGAGATATTCTCCGATAGAATTGAAATATCAAACCCGGGTAAACCAATTATTACAACTGACAGATTCATAGATGAATATCAATCTCGAAATGAAAAACTAGCTTCTTTTATGCGTAGAATCGGTATTTGTGAAGAAAGAGGTAGTGGAATCGATAAAGCAATTTTTCAGGTTGAATCAATGCACCTTCCCCCTCCTGATTTCCTGGTTATGGAAAAACATACAAAAGCTGTGGTTTTTGCCTTTAAGAAATTAAGAGAGATGGACAGAAAAGATAAAATTCGTGCCTGCTATCAGCATTGCTGCTTGAAATATGTTTCAAATGAAAAAATGACTAACAAATCCTTAAGAGAAAGATTCCAAATAGATGCTCGTAATATGGCAATAGTAAGTAGGATTATTGATTCTACATTGAAAGTAAATTTAATTAAATTAGATGATCCGAAAAGTAAATCAAAAAAATATACGAGATATACCCCTTTCTGGGTTTAATCTTATTTGATTAGTAAGTTGCATTTCGATTATGTTATCTCGCAACTTACTGAAAGGTATAAAGTTCTTTATTTGATTAGCAAATTGCATTTAAAATAAAATGGAGAATTGAAATAGATGTTGTGAGATAATTTTTTAACTTAAAAAAATTGGTATTTTTATTTGACTTTTAAAAAGAATAAATCTATTTGAGAGCATGTATCTAATTGAAATAGAATAATTTCTTTATTTGATTAGTAAATTGCATTTTGGAAAAAGGAGTTAGAATGACCCAAGATAAAAACCTGCTTTCCGAAAAAGAAAAAGATATTGTGATAAACAGCATTAAAGAAGGCAAAACCATTCCCAAAGAATATCTATATAAAATGGCAAAAGACGATGAAGATGTTTTTCTTTTCTGGAACGGTAGAAACGAGGAAGTTTCCAATGTTGTTCTTCCCTTTCATTCCATTGAAAATATAGACGAACCACGAAAAGAAAAATATGAAAATAGAGAAACTTCTTTTGATTTCTTTGAAATGGATGCTCGCGGAAGGCAACTAACAGGTTGGACGAACAAACTTATCTGGGGTGATAATAAGCTTATCCTTTCTTCGCTCGCAAACGGCCCTTTTCGAAAGGAAATTGAAGAGCAAGGTGGAATTAAACTTATCTACATTGATCCACCTTTTGCTGTTGGTGCGGATTTTAGTTTCGATGTAAAAGTTGGAAATGATGAAGTAACAAAAAAACAAACTGTCCTCGAAGAAATTGCTTACCGTGATACCTGGGGTAGAGGAATTTCCAGTTACCTTGCGATGATGTATGAAAGATTAAAACTTATGCACGATTTGCTTGCTGATGATGGTTCTATTTATGTGCATTGTGATTACAGAGTAAGTTCTTATCTGAAACTTTTATTAGATGATATATTTGGTTTTGGTTTATTCAAGAATGAAATAATCTGGGCATATAGAGGTATGGCTGTATCAACTAATCATTATGTTCGGAGGCACGATAATATCTTTTTTTACAGTAAATCTGATAGCAACAAATTCCACTGGGAACGAATCACATCTGAATTAACTGAATCCACAAAAAACAAATATCGTTATAAAGATAAAGAAGGTCGATCATTTCGTTTACACGGTAGAAACATTAATGGTTCCCCTATTCAAAATAATACAGACATCGAAATTAAGTGGCTTGAATCGAATCCTGAATTATGTAGAATTGACTATTTAGATACTAAAAAAGGAGCTAAACCAAGAGATTGGATTGTAATGGATTATATCAATGTTATGTCAGATGAAAGAGTAAATTACCCCACCCAAAAACCAGAAGCATTACTTGGGCGCATCATTAAAGCAAGTTCAAATGAAGGTGATATTATCTGTGATTTTTTCTGCGGTTCAGGCACCACAGCAGCAGTAGCAGAAAAACTTGGTAGAAAATGGATAGTAGCGGATTTAGGCAGGTTTGCTATTCACACAACCCGTAAAAGAATAATAAAAGTTCAAAGAAAATTAAAAGAAGCAGGCAAGGATTTCCGTTCTTTTGAAATTTTAAATCTTGGTAAATACGAGCGCCGTTATTTCCTCAATGTAAATACAAATTTATCGGAAGAAGAACAACAGAAACAACTTGAAATAAAACACGAGCAATATCTTTCCTTAATTCTGCAAGGGTATAAAGCAAAACGAATTTCAGGTTTCAAAACACTTCAAGGTCAAAAAAGCGAAAGATTAGTTTACGTAGGTCCAATAGATTTCCCTGTAACAAAATCAATAATTCAGGATATTCTTGAAGAGTGTGTTGAAAATACAATTACTAAAGTAGATGTTCTTGGCTTCGAATTCGAGATGGGTTTAAAGCCTTACATCAAACAAGATTTGGCAGAATATGGAGTTAATCTCGTTCTAAAAAATATTCCCCGGGAAGTTTTTGATAAAAGAGCAGTAGAAAAAGGTCAGGTCAAATTTTATGATGTAGCTTATCTCGAAGTAAAACCAACAATAAAAAATAAAAACGTTACTGTAGAGCTCAAAGATTTCGTTACTCAATATACTCAGGATGACCTTCTCGAAGTAGAACAAAGTCTTAAAAAAGGCAGTACAAAAGTAGTTATAGAAAGCGGTCAGATAACCAAAATCACCAAAGATAAAGAAGGTATCCTGAAACGTGAAATCCTAACAAAGAATTGGCATGATTGGATAGATTACTGGGCTGTAGATTTCGATTACGAAAGCAAAAAAGAAAAAATCAAATTAAATGGAAAAAAAGAAAAGGTTTGGACTGGAAATTATATTTTCGAAAACGAATGGCAATCGTTCCGTTCCAAGAAATCTAACGATCTCGAATTCACTTCTTCAGAATACACCTACCAGGAATCCGGGAAATACAAAATCGCAGTTAGAGTCGTAGATATTTTAGGAAATGATACTTTGCAGATAGTTGAAATAAAAATATAAAGGAGAGCAAAAGTGTTTTTTAGCGATTACTTTGAAGTGGATCCATTATCTCTAAAAGATTATGGTGCTTTTAACATATCATTATTTATTGAATTACCCTTGTTTATTGATCCGTTCCTTCTTTTTAATAGTAAAAAAGATGAGTACAAAATTCTACATGAAAGCATTATTAATTATCTTTTTTTTCTTAAAGAGCAATCTGTTTCAAGTACTATTGATATAGGGCTATTAAAAGCATGGTACACATTTTCTGAAGTGAAACAAAACTGGTTTGGATTTTGTTACGAAGGTAATATAGGCAGAGGATTAGGATTAGGTTTTGCAAAAGCACTTAACTTAAATTTGAATTCAATTTTTTCAAATTTCGGTGTGGAAAAAATTACTAAAGGTAGCCATTTAGAAAAACTTTGCTTAATTCATCGTGGTGTTGGTAGAGATATGATAAGTGATTTTACAACTAATATGATTAAACATTTTTTGCTTAAATACACTGAAGATTTTTCAAAAGAAAACATTGCTGCAGACTTATTAAAAAAATTCACAGTAGGAAAAACTATATTTAACTATACTACAATGTCATGGGAGTCTCGCACTTATACCCTTCCTTGTTTTATGGATGATTTTGTTCTTCTAACTCCTAAAGATATTTTAACAAAAGATGATAACTGGATAAATAAACATGATATTATAAAGGATTTTAAACAAATACCATCTGCAATGGAAAATGAAGCTTTAAGATCTCAAGTTAATAACTATTTCCAATCCAGACTTAGCAATAAACCAACAAAGAAAGATTATGATCGTGCTGCACAAGCAACTTTATATAAATTTCCTCAGTTAGTGGATTATTACATAAAAATGAAGGAAATTCACGGTGATCAAGCCATTCATATATCTAATTATAATATCAGATATGCATCGAATGCTTTTAATAAGAATGTAGAGCTCATTATACCTAAATTATTAAACACTGATTTTACAAACTCTGAACTTGAAGTAAAAGCAAGGATTGAATTTTTTAAACATGTAATTGAGGATAGAGATGGCTACAAATTCTTTTATTACAATGGCAAGCCCATAAAAAGAGAAAGAGATATTCAGATTATGTTTGATCTTACATGGTATAATTCATTATATGATGTCAATAAAGAAGTAAATAACGGTCGCGGTCCTGCAGATTTTATAGTATCATATGGTAGTAGGGACAAAACAGTTGTAGAATTCAAGCTTGCATCAAACTCTCAATTGCAAAAAAATCTTTTAAAACAAGCTGAAATCTACGCTAAAGCTTCTAAATCTCAAAACATAATAAAAGTAATAGTTTTTTTCTCAGAACAAGAAGAAAATAGAGTTTTAAAAATCTTAGAACATAAAGATATTGATATTTCTAAAATTATTTTAATTGATGCTCGAGATGACAATAAAATCTCTGCTTCAAGAGCGTAATCAAATTAATAAACTATCTCATTATTATTGTTACACTTCCAATAAAAATTGATAAAAACGTATGGCTTTATTTTTTTATCTTTTTATCTAAATAAACTTAGTTTTCTAAATATATTTTAGTAATTTGAATCAGTTGGGTTGCAAATAAGCAATAATTATTCTTTTTAGAATTCCACAATTGTATGCTTTAATAAAAAAATAATTCTACAAATAGAGTTCGCAACAAATTTATTTAAATACTTAATATCTTACAATCCGCAATCATTAAAAGCAAAATATTATTTTCTTAATCATTTCCAAAATCATTTTATCTCAAGTTTAGTTTTTTTAAAGAAAGCCAGAGTACTCTATTACTTCACCATCCCAATGATAATGCTGCATTATCAGGGGTGATTTTTTTATGCTCATAAGTTAGTAAATAACAGCAATATAAAAGTCTCATTTTTCCATGAACTTTTGAAAAAAATTCGCTACGCTACGCCGAGACAAACAGGAACGACCCAGTGAAATAAAAAAAAGAAAGATTTCACAGGTCAGGAAGCAAAACTGGACTTGAATATTTTTTAACTGAACTCCGCTACGGATAAATCCGTTGTGAAGTCCAGTCCAATCTTTAAAATCGGAAAACAACTATACTTTTTTCAAATCAGAAATTTCCATTGATTTCTCAATAGTATGTTCATAAGCATCAATAAAAAGCTTCATATAATTATATGTTTTTTGAATATCATCTTTCGGGATTTTTTTTAACACTTCTTTCTGAAGCTGGTTTAGATTATATTTAGTGTCTTCAGCCATTTTTTTGCCTTCCTCGGTGATATTAGCAATGCAGCTTCTTCTATCGATTTGCGAAGGTTGCCGTTCTACAAATCTCATTCTTTCAAGATTATCCAGAACACGCGTAACTTTGGAATTGGAAATATCATACATTTCGGCTATTTCCTTCATAGTCAGAGGTCTGTTGATTTTATGAATAAACCTGAGAAGTGCACATTCGATCTCACCAATTACAACACAGAGAGTATAAGAATTATCTCTTTCCTGGAAAAGGTTTTGCAATCTATTTGTCAATTCAATGAATTCTTCCGAACCAACCATAAGAACCTCTTTTGTTAAATTATTAATGTTAGAATTTAAATCTGGTAATTATTAGTCAACTTTCTTTCCTGATTTGTCATCTTACACAAAGCAAAACGCATTATTAATGGATACATACTACACTCGACACCACTTACTCCTTCCGAACTGAAAAGTTCGGAAGGAGAAAATCAATATGTCGGGAATTTAATGT